>JBIKKL010000468.1:0-4220 GCA_044360365.1 Burkholderiales bacterium
GCCAGTGCGTTCTCGACGAAGGTATCGTGGGGCTCTTCGGCTTCGGGAACGCCATAAGCATTCTGCGGCTGGGGATCGATGCCGAGCGGGCCGAGCAGCGACGCAAATTCACGCAGCTTGCCTGCATTGTTGGAGGCCACGACGAGTTTGGCAATGCGGCTCATGCGTAGCTGCGGAGAGACCATTCGACCAGGTTCACCGGAACGGGCCTAGCCTTTCGCCTGCGCGAGGGCCTGCTTCTGCAAATCGATCAGCTGATTGATGCCTCTCCCCGCGAGTTCCAGCATCGAATCGAGCTGAACGCGCGAGAACGGCGCGCCCTCGGCTGTCCCCTGCACTTCGATCAATCCACCGGAACTGGTCATCACCACGTTCATGTCGGTGTCGCAGGCGGAATCCTCCGCGTAGTCGAGGTCGAGCACCGGCGTGCCCTCGAATACTCCGACGGATACCGCTGCCACATGTTCACGGATGGGATTGACTTGCAGCGCGCCCATGTCGCGCATGAGGTCGATCGCGTCATGAAGGGCCACGAACGAACCGGTGATCGATGCCGTACGCGTGCCGCCGTCGGCTTGCAGCACATCGCAATCGATGGTGATCTGGCGCTCGCCCAGCATGTCGAGGTCGATGGCAGCGCGCAGTGCCCGACCGATCAGCCGCTGAATCTCCAGCGTGCGCCCCGACTGCTTGCCGCGCGCAGCTTCGCGTTGATTGCGCGTATGGGTCGATCGCGGCAGCATGCCGTACTCTGCCGTGACCCACCCGCGACCCGTGCCGCGCAGGAAAGGGGGTACGGATTCCTCGACGCTCGCGGTGCAGAGCACCCGCGTTTCGCCGCATTCGATCAGCACTGAGCCCTCGGCATGACGCGTAAAACCTCGATGTATTCGCACCGGCCTCAAATCGCCGGGCTGTCGTCCGCTGGGTCGCATGATGTCGCCTCTTCGGTGTGCTATCTTCGTCGGGACCCGATTGTCTTGGTTCGCTCCTGCGATGTAAAGCGAGGCCCCATGATTCACAGCATGACCGGATACGCCTCGGCGAACCGCACTCTCTCCCGCTGCCAGCTCGGCATCGAACTGCGCGCAGTCAATTCCCGCTACCTTGATCTCGTCTTTCGCTTGCCCGAAGAGCTGCGTCCGCTCGAATCGCAATTGCGCGAGCGCATCATGGCGAAAGTGCAGCGGGGCAAGCTCGAATGCCGGGCGAGCATCTCCGATCTGCCCGCGGAGAACCGCACGCTCGATCTAAACCGGGATCTCGTCCAGCGCCTCGCCGCGGCAGGTCGTGACGTGCAAACGCTCGTCGGCGACAACGCGTGCCCCCTGAGCGTGGCCGACATCCTGCGTTGGCCCGGCGTGATTGGCGAGCCGGACGTATCGATCGACGAACTCGGCGGCGCCTGCCTCGAACTCATCGATCAAGTGGTGCTGGACTTCAATGCCTCACGCGGCCGCGAAGGCGACAAGCTCGCGCAGATCATTCTCGAGCGCGCTGCCCGCATGCAGGAACTCGTCACCGTCATCGCGCCGAAGATCCCGCAACTCGTCAAGACCTACGGCGAGAAACTCGCTGCGAAAATCGCCGAAGCCGGCATGAGCCCGGACGACGATCGCATGCGCCAGGAGATCGTGCTATTCGCCTCGAAGATCGATGTGGACGAAGAGTTGTCCCGTCTCGGCGCGCACATCAAGGAACTCCAGCATGTGCTTAAAAAAGGCGGTGCCGTCGGCCGCCGCATCGACTTCCTCATGCAGGAATTCAATCGCGAGGCGAATACGCTCGGCTCGAAATCCGCCGATCTCGAATCGACGCAGGCGGCGGTGGAATTGAAGGTGCTGATCGAGCAGATGCGGGAGCAGGTGCAGAATATCGAGTAAGGCCGAAGCGTCTTCGGCCTTGTTGCCGCCTCACTCCTGCCGCAGCCCCGCCTCGCGCACGATCTTCCCCCACTTCGCCAGATCCGCCTTCAGCAGCGCCAGGAACGCATCCGGCCCCGGCGTCACCGGCTCGCCGGCACTGGCCAGGCGCTCGCGCATCTCGGGCTTGCTCAGCGCACGGGTGGTTTCGGCACTCAACCGATCGACGATCGCCCGCGGTGTCTTGGCTGGCGCGAGATAACCGAACCACGTGCTTGCCTCGACACCCTTGATGCCGAACTCGGCCACCGTAGGAACATTCTTCAGCGCGGCAACCCGGTTCGCCGAGGTCACCGCAAGCACGCGGATCGTGCCGGCATTGACCTGCGGCAGCGCCGTTTCCACCGAGGCCTGAAACACGTTGATGCGCCCGCCGAGCAGATCGGGGAAGGCCACGGCAGCGCCCTTGTAGGGAACGTGGATCAGCTTGATTCCGGCCGCACGCTGCAGCAGCTCGCCGGACAGGTGCCCGATCGTGCCGTTGCCGGTCGACGCGAGCGTGATTTCCCCGGGCTTCGCCTTGGCGGCGTCGATAAGATCCGTGAGCTTCTGGTACGGCGACTTCGCCCACACCATGATCGCGATCGGCATCGAGGAGATCAGCGATATCGGCGTGAAGTCCCGCAGCGGATCGTAGGGCAGTTTTGCGTAGAGGTTCGGGTTCACCGCGAGATTGCTGGTCTGACCCTGGACGATGGTGTAGCCGTCCGGGGCCGCCTTTGCCGCGAGATCCAGCCCGACATTGCCGCCGGCACCCGGGCGGTTGTCGAACACGAACTGCCAGCCGGTCGACTTGGCAATCTCCAGCGCGACCAGTCGCGCGAGGATGTCCGTGCCGCCACCGGGCGGAAATGGCACGATGCAGCGGATCGGCTTCTCCGGATACCGCGCGGGTGCTGCAGCCGACGCTGCGCCTGCCAGTAAGGCCATTACGCCGATTGCAATCGAGCGACACGCATGCGTCATGATTCTTCCTCCCGAGTGGATGTTTACCGCGAGTATCCCCGACCCGACCATCCCACCGCAATGGAGTCGCCACGAACTTGTTGATCGCCTTCGCGGTCGTTGCGCTGCTGCCAGTGCTCCCCTTCGAAACCTTGGCGGACGAGGCATACGCCTTTCGGGCGATGCATCCACTAAAATGCAGCCTGCACCGCAGCCGCAGATCGATGCGGCCTGACTATCGATGGATGTGATCGCGAAGTGTTCCGATCATCGATGCAGGCAGGCCTTTCAACGCACGACGGCGATCGCGACGACGCCCGCGGTCGGCAGGACAACGAGGAGGAGGAAATTCATGGCACCCACCCGCATCTTTGCCGGCGCCGGGCGCGGCGAAGGCAGTCACCGCAACACGTATCGCGGCGGCTTGTTCCGCCGGCTGGCCGGCGATTCGCCGTGGGAAGCGGTCACGCAGGGACTGCCCGCGGATTGCGAAGTACGCACGATCGCCGTTCATCCCCAGAACCCGCAGATTCTTTTCGTCGGCACGCAAGCCGGCCCGTATCGCAGCAGCGATGGCGGCACGACCTGGGAGCGCCTCGACTTTCCGGACCCGAACGCAGTGATCTGGACGATGTCCGTGCATCCCACGCGGCCGAACATCGTCTATGCAGGAGCTGCACCAGTGGCGGTGTATCGCAGCCTCGATGGCGGCGATCACTGGCATCGCTTGTCCAACGCGATTTCGCCGGCGCACTGCGAGCGTGAAGGCTTCGACACGCGCACGATCCGCATCACGGTCGATCCGAGCCGTCCCGACGATCTCTACGTCGCACTCGAAGTGAGCGGCGTGATCCGCAGCAGCGATGGGGGCGAGACGTTTACCGACATCTCGGAATCCCTGTTCGAACTGGCACAACAACCGCATCTGCAATCGAACGTCGGCGGCCGGCATTGCGGTCAGTGCGAAGGCATGCTCGATTCGCATGCGCTTGCAATCAGTCCTGCGCTGCCCGAAACACCCTTCCTCGCCGTGCGCATGGGGCTCTTCCGCAGCGACAATCGCGGCGCCACGTGGTACGACGCACACATCGGCCGGTTTTCGCCGCTGACATACTGCCGAGACGTTGCGGTCTCGCCGCGCAATCCCAAAGTCATGGTCGCCGCGATGTCGGAAGCCGCATTCAGCACGGCTGGTTCCCTCTATCGAAGCAACGATCTCGCTCAGACATGGCAGCGCATCGATCACGGCGTGAGCCCCGATTCGACGGTCATGGCGCTGAGCCTGCACCCCACGAATCCGGACTGCATCTACTGCGTCACGCGCGCCGGTCAGGTCATCGGCACGGAAGACGG
>JBIKKL010000004.1:0-29279 GCA_044360365.1 Burkholderiales bacterium
CCTGCCCGAAGGCGTGCACGACGTCTACGCGGTCGCATGCATTTGACATCATCGCATCAGGAACGACACCTCATGAAATCCACCCGCTTCAACGCAACCTCTCGACGCCTCTTTGCTGCAGCTTGTCTCTCGCTCGGCGCCGTTGGAACAGCATCTGCACAGGTGCAGTCCTTCCCCGAGCGCCCCATCCGCTTCATCGTCCCGTTCGCCCCCGGCGGTGCCACCGATCTGATGGCACGCACCGTCGCATCGAAGATCAACGAGGCGTGGAAGCAACCGGTGATCGTCGACAATCGAGGCGGAGGCGGAGGCAACATCGCCGCACAGATGGCGGCACGCTCCGCACCCGACGGCTACACCTGGTTCATCGGCACGATCAGCACGCTATCGACCAACGTCGCAGCCTATCGCACGCTGCCCTACGATCCGCTGCGAGACTTCGATCCTGTCACGCTGACGGCGATCACGCCGTTCTTCATCGTCGTGCATCCGTCACTGCCCGTGAAAACCCTCGGCGAACTCATTGCCTCTGCCAAGGCACGTCCGGGCAAGATCAACTACGGATCGTCCGGCACGGGCGGCGGCGCGCATCTGGTCGTCGCATATTTCGCGATGACGGCCAACATCGATCTCTTTCATGTGCCGTACAAAGGCGCGGGTCCGCTGACCACCGACCTCCTGGGCGGTCAGATCCAGCTCGCGTTCAGCCAGCCGCCTTCTGCCGTGCCGCACGTCAAAGCTGGCAAGCTTCGTGCGCTTGCCGTCACCTACGGCAAGCGCGTCGCGCAGTTGCCGGAGATCCCCACCATGGCCGAGGCGGGTCTGCCCGGTTTCGAGGCGACTTCCTGGCAAGGCATCGTCCTGCCGCGCGGGGTATCTCCTGCGCTGCAGGAAAAGATCCTTGCCGAGGTGCGCCGTGTCCTGACCTTGCCCGACTTCCGGGAACGCCTGGCTGCGGAGGGATCGGAACCCGGCGGCATCTCGCCTGCAGAGTTCCGCCGCCACATGGAGCGGGAGATCGCAAAGTGGACAGCCGTGGTGCAGAAGCTCGGCATCAAGCTCGACTGAACGCGAGCACACGACTCCGGACGACTCCGAGATCCGAAAAGCAAAACGGCCGCCCCGAAGGACGGCCGTTTTGCATTGCCGAATGCTGCCAGCACAACCGCGATATCAGTCCGAAGCGCGCTTCGCGCGCGGCAACCCGAGACCGCGACGCGCGACCTGATCACGCATGACCTGTACGGATCCGTGGTTGATCCCGGACTGGAACGAACCCAGCACGTTGTGCGCGAACAAGCCGCTGCGCACCGCGTGCTTCGAACCATTCAACAGCTGACCGTACTGGCCGAGCATCTGCGTGATGGCTTCGGTGGTGCGCACGCCGTGCTCCGGCGCAAACACTTTCTCGGCCGACCCTTCGTAGGTGAACTTGCCGCCGCGCTCGACGATGGACATGCTGCGCATGGTCATCAGGCGGCAGACCTGGGCTTCGGTCCACAACTCGGCGATTTTCTCGCGCATGGCGGGGTCCTTGCCGGGGTTGAATCCGCCGAGGTCGAACTTGTTCTTGACGAGATTCACGATGTCTTCGTCGCGCTTGACCGAGATGAGGTAGCGCGCGGCGCCGACGCGATCCAGGTTCAGGCCCATCGAGCCCACGCGCCAGCCCTTGTTCTCTTCGCCGAGCAGGCACGACTTGTGGACGCGCACGTTGTCGTAGAAGGTTTCGTTCGTGCGCATGTGGCCGTAGGTGGTGGTTTGCGGCGGCCTGCCTATGCTTTGGATGGTCCAGAGCGGGCGCACGGTGATGCCGGGGGTATCCATCGGGATCAGGAAGATCGAGATGCCTTCGTGCTTGGGCGCCTTCGGATCGGTGCGCGCCATGAGGTACACGTGCGTCGCGGATTCCGCATTGGACGTGTACATTTTCTGGCCGTTGATCACGTAGTGGTCGCCATCCTTGACGGCACGGCAGCGCAGCGACGCCAGGTCGGCTCCGCCGCTGGGCTCGGTAAAGCCCTGGCAGAACATGAATTCGCCGCTGATGAGCTTCGGGATGAAGCTACGCTTCTGCTCTTCGGTGCCGGCCGCCATGATCGCAGGCGCTCCGCTGCCGCCGAGGGAAACGGTGATGTTCTCGCGGTAGAGTTCTTCTTCGACGATGTATTGCGAGAGGCGATCGCCGCCCTGCCCGCCGTACTCCTTCGGGTAGCTGATGCCCACCCAGCCGCGATCGGCGATTTTCTGGAACAGCGCCTTGAGGAGCGGAGTCTCGCAGGCGCTGCGGTGCAGCGGCCGGCCCTCGTTGCTCTCCTCCATCTCGGCGCGCACTTCCGGCGTGAGTTCCTTCGCGAGGAAGTCACGCACGTCCTGGCGCAGTTTTTCCTGTTCGGCGGTGTATCCAAAATCCATGAGTCGAACTCCTCTAGAGGCCCTGCTCCGACGCTTCGGTGAAGCTGGGCCGGGCACAGCAGGCAGTCGATCGACTGCGTGCCGAAAACTTCCGGTGACACCGCGAACCGAACCGCACGAATGCGACGTCGCAAACGGCGAAAGCGAGCGTCTTTCGCGGACCCTCGATTCTCAGAGCACCGGCCGATGGTGTCAACGTCGATGCCCACATCGGAAACTGCCCGCATCGCCCGGGTTCCTCAAGGGGGCATTGCCAATGGGCGAGTTGATGTGCATCAACGGCGCATCGCGGGACGGGTGTTATCAGTTGGACTGTGGATCGGGAGGGCAAGACGCCATGACCCGATCCCGCGCCCGGGGAGCAAGCCGCTTCGCGCAAGCCCTCCGGCCAACGACAAGGAGAACGAACGTGCTGCACGAAGTCGAAGGCGATCTGCTGCTCAGCGGAGCCCAGGCCATCGCCCACGGGGTTGCCCCCAACGATGATTTCCACGTTGGCCTTGCGCTCAGCCTGCGCGAGCGCTGGCCCGCCATGTACAAGGATTTCCGCCACTACTGCCAGACGGCACACCCGAAGCCCGGCGATGCCTGGACCTGGGCGGGCGCAGACGCGCCGCGCATCGTGAATCTTTTCACTCAGGAGGGGGTGCAGGGGCACCACGGCGGCAAGCCTGGCCGCGCCCATCTCAACTACGTGAACAAGAGTCTGCGCGAGCTGCGCCATATCGCCGAAAAGGAGAAGCTGCAGAGCATCGCCCTGCCCCGTCTGGCCACGGGCGTCGGCGGACTGGACTGGGTGGAGGTCAAGCCGCTGATCGCACATCACCTCGGCGATCTGACTATCCCCGTCATCGTCTATTCCGTCTATCACAAGGACGTTCGGGCCGCAGAACCCAAAGCCTGATCGCGAGTACCGGGCGGGTCGGCACAGCGCCGCCGCCCCTCGCAACGCAACACAAGCGCCGGCGATGTCGGCGCTTGCGGCCGGAATGCCTGGACAGTCCTCGAACCATGCTGTTGTAATCGACGCTCCTCACGCTTTGCATCGCGGTTCGACGAGACATCGAGACGCGCACCCGCCGGACGACTCCAGGCGGCAGCACCGAGGCGATACGTCGATGAGTCCAGGGTCACATCCGTCTACTACCGCAATCTCGGGCTCCCGCAGCGCGTCCGACGATGCACGTTCCTCGCTCAACCTGCGCGGTCGCATCGAACAGATCGACACCCTTTACCGGCAGGCTCCAGGCCATTTTCTCGTCACGCTCGTTGCTGCCGGAATCGCGTGCAATGTATTGACCGGGCGAGTCGCACCGACGCTCCTTTGGGGGTGGTTCGGCGCAGTCGTCGTATTGACGGTGTGGCGCTTCCAGCTGCTGTTCCGCTATCGCGCCTCGCACCCCGAACGTGAAGGCATTTCCAAGTGGGGATACCTTTATATTGCCTCCTCGGCAATGGGAGGCCTGGTTTGGGGGGCCGCCGCGCATCTGCTGATGCCACCCGATTCGCTGGCCTTGCAGGCGTTCGTCTACATCATGCTTGCCGGCATGATGGCGGGCGCTTCGCTTTCGATGACAGTCTACCTGCCGGCGTACGCTGCGTTCGTGCTGCCGATCGGTCTGCTCACGCTGGCCAGCATTGCACAGGGGCCGCCGTTGATTCGCGAGGACGAACGGTTCGCGATCGGCTTCGGTGTGCTGCTGGCCGGATGGATGCTCGTCACGGGATATTTCGCGCGGACCGCGACCGCGAACGCGAGCTACCTGCGCGCCTTGCGGCTCGATCACGAGAACCGGGTGCTCGATCGCGTCCTCGCGGATCGAATCAACGATATCGAAAACAGCAACAAGACACTGGCCGCACAGATTGCCTTGCGTGAAGCGACGGAAGCCGATCTGCGTCGGGCCAAGGAGCAGCTGCAACTCGCGCTGCGCGCCTCCGAACTATCGATCTGGGACTGGACGTTCGAACGCAACCTGGTCTACCTCGATGCCACCTGGGCCTCGATGCTCGGGCACGAACCTCGTGCACAGTACTGCAGCATCGAAGCGTTGATCAAACTCGTCCATCCGAAAGATCTCTCCCTGGCGCGCAAGGCACAGATCGCCTGCCTGAAAGGTGAAACCGAGGAGTATTCGGTCGAACACCGCGTGCGCGCGGCAGACGGACGCTGGATCTGGATCATGAGCCGTGGCCGTGTCGCCGACCGAAATCCGACTGGCATGGCAACCCGGATGATCGGCACCAATCTCAACATCACCGCGCAGCGCGAGGCACAGGCGCACATCGAGACGCTCAACCGCACACTCGAAGGCAAGCTGGCCGAGTTGGCGGATGCCAATCGCGATCTGCAGAATTTCTCCTCGATGGTCTCGCACGATCTGCATGCGCCACTTCGGCGCATCGCCGGATTTTCCGAGATGCTCGCCGCCCGGACCGAAGCGAAACTCGACGAAGAATCGCTGCACTTCCTCGAACGCATTCGCCACAACTCGAAGCGCATGTCCGCATTGATCGACGATCTGCTCGAATTCGCGCGATCCACCAGCACACCGCTCAACAAGGGCGACGTCGATCTGAACGCATTGGTGCGCGAAGTGTGCGCCGAATCGGTCGATTCGCAGGAAGCCCGCGAAATCTCATGGACGATCGCGAGCCTGCCGAGCATAGAAGCCGACCAGGCGCTGCTCAAGGTCGTCTTCGTGAATCTGATCGGCAATGCCGTCAAGTTCACACGAACGCGCACCGGTCGGCGCATCGAGATCGGCACGATCACCACCAACGACGCCGAACACATCATCTTCGTGCGCGACAACGGCGTGGGCTTCGATCCACGCTACAAAGACAAGCTGTTCCTGGCTTTCCAGCGCCTGCATTCCGAGCGCGAGTTCGAAGGCACAGGCGTCGGACTCGCCACGGTATTTCGAATCGTGGAGCGCCACGGCGGACGCCTATGGGCCGACGGTGACATCGATCAGGGCGCGAGCTTTTTCATGGCGATCCCGGCCACGACCGAGGTCACGCAAGCGAGCATCTAGCAGACTCACAAGTTCGGAATCGTGGCTAGGGTGTTCAGTGCGGCACCTCGCCGAGCACCAACACGCGATAAAGCAGTCGGAACTCCTCCGGGTCGTAATCGAAGTACGCGCGATGCAGCGCGGAGCGATTGTCCCAGAGCAGTACATCCCCCTTGCGCCACTTGTGGCGATACACGAAGTCGGACTGTACGCTGCACTCGAGCAGTTCGCGCAGCAGCACCTGCGTATCCTCGGCCGTCATGCCTTCGATGTTCTCGGTCTTGACCGGATGAAAGTACAAGGCCCGGGTGCCGTTGTCCGGGTTGGTTCTCACCAGCGGCTGCAACACCGGCTTGGGCTTGTGCTCGGCCTGCGCATCGGCCGACTGCCCCGAGTAGGTTGCCGAGGCGCTGCCCTGAAAAACGTTGACGGTGCGCAGCCCCTCGATGCGCCGCTTGACCGCCTCCGGCAACGCTTCATACCCCGCGCGCATGTTGACGATCGCCGTATCGCCGCCGGTGCTCGGCAGCGAAACCGCATAGAGACAGGTGAACTTCGGCGGACGCACGTGGTTGGTATGATCGGTGTGCCAGTCGGCCCCATGCTTCACGCGCTTGCCCGCTTTGTCCTGGTGCCGGTTCGATACTTCGTGCACCAGCGGACAGCCCGGCAATGCGTACTGCGTGAAGTGCTGCTCCATTGGTTCGCCAAACAGAGAAATTGCCGCCAGATACTCCTCGGGCGTCAGGGTCTGATCGCGAATGACGAGCGCGACGTGCTCGACCACGGCGGCGCGCAACCGCTCGCGCGTTAGCGCATCGACAGGCTGGCGCAAGTCGATGCCCGTGACTTCAGCGCCCACCCTGGGCGTCAGTGGCGTGATTTGCATGGCAGGCTCCTCCGGGCTGGCTACTGTGCCTGACACAGTAGCCAGCGAAAGGGGAAAAGGGAAGTGGGAAGGACCGGATCGGTCACGCCTGGCGATTTTTTCCGAGGCTCGACCGAGCCGCGGAATTCACCCACCGGCACATCAGCTCGCGGCGCCGTGCCTGGCTTTCCCCTTTCCCTTTTCTCCCATCCTCAGACCGAAATTCGGACCGAAATCCGTGCCAGGCACGTGCCTGGCACGGATTTCAGTTTTCTAGCGCTGGAGTTCGGCCACGCGTTCGTCGACGAACGCGCGCAATTCGGCGCTCAGTCCCGTCCCATCGCGGGCACGCTTGTACGCCTCGATGGCTTCCACCGGGCGTTCGAGTGCCTGCAGCGAAACGCCGAGCCCGATCTGCCAGATGCCGGTACCGGGTTGCAGGGCAAGGGCGGCCCGAAAGCGCTCCGCAGCTTCGCCATGGCGGGAAAACCGCTGCAGCACCGCTGCCATCAGGGCCTGGTACTCGGGATTCGATCCCGCGTGTACTTCGGAGCGCTTGAGCACATCCAGCGCCGCGACCGGATCGCTGCGATCGAGCTTCAGCCGCGCCGACACGACGGCAAAGCCGAGGTGCTCGTTGCCATGCGCAAGTCGATCGTCGGCAAGCGCTTCGGCCCGAGCGAACTGCCTACTCCGCAGGGCGACACCGATCAGGATCTGCCGCGCATTGTCCTGTCCAGGGTGCTCGGCGAGAATCTGCTGCAACTGCCGTACGCCCTCTTCGGTGCGACCTTCGCTGATGGCGTTCACGGCGTTGCGGTACAGATTCTCGCGCTGCTGCGTCGCACTGACCCGCACTTCGATCTCGGGTGCCTTGGCCGCATCGGCAGCCTGTTGCGACGCAGCCGATGTCCCATCGACGATCAGCGCGGGCCGCGCCTTTTCCGCTGGCTCTGCCGGGGTAGCCTCCACCTTCGACGACGCAACTGCTGCTGCCGTTGCAGCCGCAGCTGCGGCCGCGGTTGCTGGCAGCGCAGACGTCTGCTTCTCCCGCGGCGGTGACTTTCTCTTTGCGGCTTTGCGCTGATTGCGGCTGGACTTCGTCGCCGCCTTGACGGCGGGTTGCGTCGCGCTCGGCATCTTCGCATCGTTCGATGCCACTGGCGCCGTACCGGGCGGTACGTCGTTCGTCTTCGTCTGCTCGGCTGCGGTCACCACGCCACGCGCAGCCGACGCCGACGACGCGGATTCTGCAGCAATCGCACCTGACGCCGGCGCGACAACCAGCAGGCCGACAAGCGCGACAGTCGATGCTCGAACGACAAGGGAACGTCGAACCCTCATCGAATTTCCGGTCTGACCCATGTCAGGGCGCCGCGACGGGCCGCGGCGGCCGGACCATCCCGCGCACACGCTCATCGACCTCGCGGGCCTGACCCTGCCAGCTTTGCTCGCCGCGAATGATCGTCGTCTTGAGCAGGATCACGAGCTCGCTCTTGGACATGGACCGGCGCTTGTTACTGAAGAGCGTGCCGAACAAGGGCAGGTCCCCAAGCCCGGGGAGCGATGCGTTGTCCTCCGTCTGGTTCTGCTTCATGAGACCGCCGATGGCCACGATGCTGCCGTCGGTCACGCGCACGATGGTGTCGGACTCGTTGACGTTGCTCGATGCCAAAGGCAGCGTGATGACACCGAGCGAGCCGAGGTTCAGGGTCTTGGTCTTGTCGGTCACGACGCTGACCGAAGGATGGATATGCAGAATGATCTGCCCGTCTTCGGCAATCTGCGGCGTCACGTCGAGTGCGATGCCCGAGAAGAAGGGCTGCACCGTGATGGTGGGCGAGACGGTCGTCGTCGAACCCGTCGACGACGTCGTCGTACTCACGTTCGTGACGAAGAATTCGTCCGTACCGACCTTCAGCACGGCCTTCTGGTTGTTCAGTGTCGCGATCCGCGGACTCGAAAGTACCTGGACGCCACCCTGCGTTTCGAGGAAGTTGATGAGTGCCGCGAAGTTCGCGTTCTGAAATGCCAGACCAAAGAGGCCTGCAGGGCCGCTCGGGAAGTTGATGAGATTCGAACCGGCAAGCGCACTCGCAGCAGGACTCACGACGGAAGTGATGTTGCCTGCAGCATCGAGCGCGATGCCGGTCGCCCCCGTGACAATGGGGCCGGTCGTCGACAACACGGTGCCCGGCTGCGCGACACCGCCCGACACCCGAGTATTCCCGCCGCTGCGAAACGCCGACCAGTTCACCCCGGTTTGATAGCCGTCGCTCAGCTGCACTTCGAGGATCTTCGCCTCGAGCATCACCTGGCGTTCGACCACTGCCTGCATCGCCTTCAGAAAATTCTCGACGTTGCGCATCTCATCGGGCATCGCGCGCACGACGATGACGCCGGACTGCGAATTGATGATGACCGATCGGCCGTTGCTGCCGCCGACGATGGCCTCGAGACCGCTTTGAAGATCGCGCCAGTAGTCGTTGACGGACGAAGTCGTCACCCGACTCGACTCCATGGCCTGTCCGGTGCTGCCGCCAGGTGCCCCACTCGTGTTCTGTGCCGGCGCGTTCGACCCCGGGGTCGCGACACTGGGGGACTGTATGGAACCCGATGCCACCCGCACGTCCGCACGCCCCTCGCGCCGTCCGAGCAGATAGTTGACCTGGAATATCTGCGTGCGAATGCTCCGGGGCTGTACATAGATGCGCATCCCGTCGAGCTTGTATTCGAAGCCGTACAGCTCACGCATCGCATTGAGCGCCTCGGGCACCGTGACATCCCTGAGGCTCACCGACACGATGTCCTTCACGTCGGGGTGGACGAGGATGCTGTAGCGCGAGCCGGAGACCATCGCCGCAAACACTTGCGACGCCGGTGCGTTGTTCACCACGAGATCGAAGCTCGGCTCCAGGCGCTTGCCCGGCGCGGGCATCTCGACGACCAGCGGAGGCACGAGGGCGCGCTCGACTTCGGCGGGCTTGGCGGGCACGGGTTTCGGTTGGGCGGCCTGCGCGAGCTCGGCCCGGGCCTGATCGAGGACGGCATCGCGCTTGAACATCGGCTCTGCACAGCCGGCGACCATGCTGCACGCGACCAGGCACGCAACCACGTTGTCAGTTCGGATCATGCTTCGTTCTCCACTCCCAGCATCGCGCTTTTCTTGTTCGCGTTCGGTGCCGCCCCGGTACCGGGGCCCGAATTGTTCTTCGTTCGCTTCAATACCTGAGGGAACAGCTTGAGCGTCGTGTGGCCCGCCCCCGAGCGCAGCAGCACTTCGGTTTCGGTAATGCGCACGATGCGCGCATCGCCCACCTGATCGCCGATGTCGAAGCGTTGGCCGGAAATGATCGCCATCCGACGATCCTTCCCGATCAGGACCGACTGCAGCACCGGCATCGGTGCCTCGGCCGGCGCCGCCGATACAACCTTCGCATCCGTGCGCGCGACGAAGGGCGGACGGGTCGGATCCGGCAGGCTCTGGGCGAGTGCCGCACAGGCCCCCATCCCTCCCCACAGCGCGAAGACCCACCGCAGCGTCGTCATAGGCGTAGCCACGAAGGATCCGTGCTCACGGTATAGACGCGCAGCGTCAACCGCACGTTCGGATACGCACTCGCATCGAGCACCGCATCCGACCAGTACATGCGAAACGGCCCCTGCTCCAGACCCGTCACGTAGCGATACAAATCCTCGTAGGAGCCTTGGGCCGTCAGCTCGATGCCATGCTTGAACACGCCGACCGCAGACGCGGGCTTGTCCGTCCCCTGGGGCTGCGATGCCTGCGTCAGCGGGCTCGGCACCAAGGATCGCAACGCGACGACAACGAGTCGTGAATCCGTGCCCAGCAGGCTCTGCAGGAGCGAGGGCATGCGCTCGGGCGGCACCAGACCTTGCGCCATCGTCCCGAGCCGGGCCGTGAGCGCTTCCAGTTCCTTGCGGCTTTGCGCGATGCGCGCGCGCGTCGCGCCATCGGGATCGGCCCGTGCCGCGATCAATGCACGGTTTGCGGCCTGGACCGCATCGAGTGTCTTCTCCTGCTGTGCAAGCTGTTCACGCATGCGGGCCGAGGATCGAAGCGCCGGTTCGATCAGCAGCGCCTGCAGCACGAACCCCACGATAGCGAGCGCTGCCGCGAAGACGAGCAGGCGCTCGCGCGAACTGAGCGCATCGAAACGGGTGACATAGCCCAGAAGGAATGCCTTCATCGGGGCACCCCGCTACCTGCCGGAGGGCGTTCGCCGGACGCCTCGGACAAATCCCGACGAGACGTGAGGTTGAACGCAAGTACCGTGTTTGCCCGAACGCCTTCCGCGCTCGGATCTCCTGCCTTGGGCTGCGCGAGATCGAGCGCGGCGAAGGTGCGCCCGGAGAAGTAGGGATCCTGTCCGAGGCGCTTCAGATACGCGGGCACGAGTTCGGCTCGCAGTGCCCGACCACTGATGGATATGTCTTTGCCGGCGGCACCCACGTTGAAGCCGGTCAACCAGACGCCGTCGACCCCCTGATGGGCAAGGGCACGCATGAAGTCGGAAAATCCCTGCGTCTGCCCGATGGCACCGGTGCTGAGCGCGGCCAGGTCCAGCTGGACGGCGAGCAGGCGCTTCTCCAGCCCGGCCAGTTCTGCCTCCAGCGCGGGATCCTTCTTCACATTCGCGACTTCCTGCGCGAGCTTGCGCTGCTCGTCCTGGGCACGCTGGACGGCCGCGTCGCCGCTGGCGTGGCGCGCGCCGAGGTTGCGCGCCTCCTGCTTGAAGAAAAGCCCCGCACCAATACCGATCGCCGCCAGGATCAGCAGCACCGGACCGAGCACGACCGCCGATGTGGCCGAACGCCGGCTGTGCCGGAGCTGCGTACCGAGAAGATTGATTTCCTGGCTCATGCGGCTTGCGCCTGCGCTGCATCGGCATGCTCGCTGCGAAGCGCGGCGCCAATCGCCAGCAGTCGCTCGGCCTGCATCGAACCGTCAGCAAGCTTCGGTGCACGAGCAAGATCCATCACCTCGCCCAACGAGAAGTTCCCGACCGGAAGTTCGAGATTCGCCTGCAGCGTTTCCATCAACCCGCACTCCGACGGCACGCTGGCAAGCAGCAGGCGGGACAAGGCGATGAATCCGAACTGGCGATCGAAGTTGTCGAAGGAGCGCTGCAGCTCGAGGGCGATGCGATCCAGATAAATGCTGCGCTGATCGGCCTCGGCCTGAAGGAGTCGATCGAGTCCGATGTCGATGCGCCGTACGACGAGCAACTCGGTGTTGCCGGTAATCGTCAGCCAGCAGCTCCCGGAATGGAACGCGAGCAGTGCCGCCGCTCGTTCCGGCGCTTCGCAAAGGACGGCGAGATTGCGCTGTGCGAGTTCAGGCACATCGACGGCATCGAGGCGTACGTTCGCATCCTCGAAGAGCTTGGCCACCCCGGCGACATGCTGATTGCGGGCCGTCACGACGAAGACGTTGCGGGCACGCTGTTCCGCACCGGCCGGAATCCTCAGCACGTCGACCGCTGCTTCTTCGACCGGGTAATCGATGAGATCCTTCACGCTCCAACGCAGCGCCTGCCGAAGCTCGGCGTCGGGTACACCCGGCGCCTCGACATAGTGGAGCTGGTACTCGGGGAACTCGATGAGCGTCGTACAGCGGTAACGCTCCAGCCGCAACGCACGCCTGAGTTCGCGCAAGGCCTCGACCGGTCCGCCCGGGCCGATCTGCGCAGATTCGCATTGGGAGACGGCCGGCCGCATACCCGGAACGACATGGACCGCATCGATTCGATCGGGCAGCACGCGCAGGGCCATCCATCCGGGGTTGCGACGATGCCGAAAAAGCATACTTGCCTTACGTAGCTCACACTTCAGGCGAAGTTACTTAATTAACGTTTTGTTTGTAAATCGTTTTTAGGTAGATTGCGGTTGCCGCCGGGGAACTGTGGCACGACACCAACAGAAGCCGGATTCCCGGGTATTTCCTGGAGACTACCCAGGCATTCCATGGTCACGTTGACCAGCAACGTCTAGAAGTTCTCGCGCTGATAGACGAAGGCGGTTGCGGCCCGGCGGATGCCGAAGGTGACCCGACCCGCGGGGTCGCGGTCGTAGCTGTCGCCGCACCACCGCCCCCGAAGCCACGAAAGATTCCCGCCGGTGGTGGTGAAGGTGTCGGCACCGCACAGGTTTTCACTCGCGCCGCCCCCAAGATTGACGACGACTTGTGCATCGCCTCCCTTGCCTGTTCCCGGTGCGGCGAGCGTCAGTACCTTCGTGCCGGCAGACATCGCGCCCCCCGCCATCGTGACCGTGGTGGGCGCCGGAGACAGCGCGCCGCCGCCGCGCTGCGAGTAGGCTCCGAGCGCCACCGCACCCGCGGGAATCGTCGTGCAACTGTCGCTCGTGCTGCGGGTAAAGCCGGTACCGTTCCAGTACTGCGCTTCGATGGGCACGGTGAGCGGGAGGAGTTCCGATCCGCTGGCGCTCTGAACGCGCAGCCGGCCGAAACGCATCCTGGTCGCCGCACCGATCGCTACGGCCGTGCAATTGCCGCTTGCGGCGCAATCGCCGGTGGTCGTCGGGTTCATGTTGCGCAACGTCAACACGGCGCCGTCCGGATCGGTAACCGTAACGCCGAGTTGCAGATCGTCGAACGGGCCATCAGGCGCTGCCGCCCGGGCGAAACCTGCCGATGCGGTAGCCACCGCGTAGCTGCCGGCGTTCCAGTCGAGTGTAGGCGTCAATCCGCTCAGGCGGGTGCCATGATCCGTGCCGCTATTGGCGTTCTCTGCATGGACCGACACGCTGCCTACTGCGTAATCAGGCTTGCGGTAATTCTGCGTCCGGACGCCGGCCATGGTCTGCGCCTCTATCGAGACGCTCACCGTGAGCGCGCCTTGCCCCATGTACGAAAAGCCGCCCGCCACACAGGCGGCCGTCACGCCGCTGGCCGACGACACGAAGAAGCGTCCCGGATAGAAGCGACCGACGGCGCCGCTCGTACCGCTTACCGTGGCACCGCCAGTACCGAGGTAGTTCGTGGCGGTGGCGAGCAGCGTGACGCTGCCGACTTCGGCGTAGGTGAGCGCGGATGCGACGGCACGCCCCCCGGAAAAACTGGCCTGGCTCAATCCCGTCGTTCCCGATAGCACCCCCGTCACGCCAGCGGCCGGGGTGATCGGCGTCGTCGCCGACAGCGACGTCGTCCATGCGAAGGATGGCGCCAACGCGTTGTCGGTGACGGTCGCGCCGGCATCAGGCACGCCATCGTTGTTCGCATCGTCAGCGGCAGACCACAGGTACCCCCCCACCGTGGCCTGGAAGGTATCGCCCGCTGCGACGAACTTTGTCCCCGAGGTCGCAGTTCCGCTGGCGTTGCAGACCACCACTCCGGCAGCCGGCGAACAAGTGCCGCCGCCTTGCTTGATCTCCGTGAAGCCAAGCGCGAACGGGCGCGTGGTGATCGATGCGGAGGTCCCCACGATGTCCACGCCGCTTGCGAAACCGCGGGTGTCGTCGCGCAGATTGAGCGCGTACTTGCCCACATCCGTCGTTGCAAGTGCAAGCGTCGCCTGCCCCGCGGAGAACGTGAGCGAAACATTGTTGCTCGCCGGATTGGTACCCGGCGCGGAGGCGGGCAGGACAGCGCCCCCGATCGCAGGCGCAGCGCCGCCCGGATCCTGCACGTCGCGCGTGATCCATGCATCAAGCGCCTTGGTGCCCGTGTAGCCAGTGGCAATGGCGCAATTGCCGCTCGTCGCATCCTTGCGCCAAAGCGCAACCCCGATCGATTGGGTGCGGCCCGCAATCTGAATCGGATCGGGCGTCAGTACGAAGGCATTGTCGCGAAAGTTGATGGCCGACGAAGTGCTCTTGGAACTGGGGGCACCGCTATCGACGACGCTCACGGTGAGATCGTCGGCATGCGAGTTCGTCAGTGCCAGCGTGACGATGCCCTTGTCGCTCGCCGAAAACGTATACGTCGCCGCGCCATCGTTCGCGCTGCCGTTCGCAAGCGCCCCGGCACCGGTGACCACCGTCCAGTCACCGCGGTTCGTCGATGTCGAAAGCTGGATCGTGCCGACGTAGCTCGCGAGCGTAGAGCCCGATCCATCGCGAGCGGCGATCGTCATCTGCTTGGCCGTGCAGGTGCTGGCCGCAGCCCCGCCCACGTTGAGATCGAAGCTCGTGACGCTCGCGGCCGACGTCGGCGTGAAGCGGATGGCCATGCCCTCGCGTTTGCTCGTTGTTGGTAGAAC
This sequence comes from Burkholderiales bacterium, assembly GCA_044360365.1. Taxonomy (GTDB): domain Bacteria; phylum Pseudomonadota; class Gammaproteobacteria; order Burkholderiales; family WYBJ01; genus WYBJ01. The sequence goes on from JBIKKL010000004.1 coordinate 14,544, forward strand.
CGAAGTCGAAACGACTTCGTAATCGCTCGACGACAGCATCCAGCCGGTCTGGGCCACACCCCCGGAATCGTTGTCGAAATCCTTGTAGTGGAACTCGAACACGCCGGTCTCCTTGAGGATGGCCTGCATCGTGAACTTGCTCGAGTTTCGGTTCCATTCACGCACGTTCTTCCACTCGACCACGAAGATTCGATTCGGCGCGGCGCCTGTGGTCCTGTATTGCACCACGCCGCCACCGGCGTCCGGCTCCAGATCAGCACCGTAGATGCGCATCGTGCGCGACACGTTTGCGCTTGTTCCGCCGGGCAACCCGGTTGGGTAGTTATAGGGATAAGTCGGAGGCGTACCGCTGGTTTGCGTACCGAACCCGTTAAACGAGTTATTGAACTGAAGCCTGCCGTTCGACTGAATGCGCACCGTCGTGTAATTCACGGTGCCGAAAAGAAAAGTGAAACCTAGCGGAATTTCACTGCTTACCGCATCGTCGCTCAGAGAGACTTTCGTGAAGCTCCCGGTCTGATAGTCGAAAGGAATCAGCGAGGAGGTGTAGCTTTGTGCCCATGCCGGCCCCCAGATCGCGACTGCAACGATCAGCACGCATTGCATGCAAGCTTGTACTCGCGCCATCATCGCGACAACACCGCCGTCAACTGCCGCTCGACGTAGTTCGGCTCGGCGCTAGCGTTCGGACAAACAGTCCGATTGCAGGCCGTTGCGGTCACGGCATACATACGCACCGCCGTGCCCGCCTCACTGTGGTCGGTACGCGCGCAGTTCACTGCCACGCTGAATCCGTCGAGATCGCCTGCAAGGCTGCCGAGCGTTTCCGTCGTCGCACCGCCATTGCAGAACCCGGTCGACAGATCGCCCTGCATGACTTGATAAGCGGCCCACTCCAAGCCGCTGCGTGCTGCCTGAAACGCGCGAATTCCAAGGACATCGTTGGCGGCACCCGCATGCTGCGTGCTTGCCGCGCGCATGGTGTAGGCGCCGATGCCTGCGAGCACAAGCATCACGACGATGGCCGCCACCAGCGATACCCCGCGCTGGCGTCGACGAGAAATAATGCGAGCGTCAGGGCACATTGCCCACCATGACCTCGTAGTCCAGGGCGATGCTTTCGCCTTCCCTGGACAGCGTCACTTCGAGCCGCACCAGGCCGCTGCGCTCGGTGGCGCCGCTGGTGTACGTCATGCCGCAGGTCGAGACGTTGGAAGCAAGCACGGCCGGCACAACGGTAAACGTCGTCGATTGAGACGCCGTCACACCGTACCCCGCGTAACGACGAATCACGCCGTCCACCGGATTGCATTCGTACGTGACCGCACCGCTGACCACCTGAAAGCGTGCCCCCGGCGACAGCGACTGGAACGTATGCGTCTCGAAACCGATCCGTTGTTCGCCGCCCGAACCGACATCGACCGACGTGATGCGTGCCTTGTTGCCGCCGGTCGCATCGCCGCTCGCATAGGCGTCCGCGGAGGCGTAGCCCGGCCCGAGGTTGTAGACCACCAGCCAGTCCGAGTTCGGCACGATCGTCGCCAGATCGGCGACGATGCCGAGGGTCCGAAAGCATCGATCGGCGACACCGAACTCGAGCACGTCCTCGTTGGCAAGGCCGTCGCCGTCCCCGCCGCCCCCTGCAGCGTCGCTGCACGAAGCTGCAGTAGTCGCTGCGCCCGAGGGCTCGCTCCGATAGCGACCACCGGCACGCACCTCGAGGAACTCGATGAATGTCGACGCACCGACTGTCGTGACCCGCACGCTGTTCGGCAAGGCCCGACGCAGGTCCCGGTCCATGCGTCGCAAGGCGTTGTCGGCGAGGTCCGTCAACTCGGCCCGACGCGCCACATCGACCGCGCCACGAATGGGCAAGGTCACGAACGAGGAGATCATGACCGCGAGCACGCTCGCGATGACGATGACGAGCACCATCTCGACGAGGGTGAAGCCACGCGGCGCACGGGCTTTACGCATCGGGCGCATAGGCCGTCCGATACGATGAAAGCGAGGCGCTGCCACCGCCATACTGCACGGTGACCGTGATGAGCCGAGCGTTTGCCGCCGAAACGGCGGTTCCGCCGCTGCCCAGGCTCGTCGCGACGACGCTCACGGTAACGTCGTAGCCCGACAGGGCAGCAACGGCGCCGCCGTCGATCGCATGAACGCCGGTCGTGGCGAACCCGTGGTAGTCGCCGATGTCGTCGAACAGCGCCCGGTTGGCTTGGGTCGAAGCGCCAGCGTAGCCACCACTCGGATTCGCGAAGGGCTTCGCTGCGATCTCGTTCAACATGCTCTCTGCTACGGCGAGTGCCTGTTTGCGCTGCATGGGATCGGCACTTGCCTGCAGCGATGCGCCGAACACGGAGACGAAGAACGCGATGCCGATGCCGAGAACGACCATCGAGAGGATGACTTCGATCAGGGTGAGGCCGCGCTGCCGGATGAGCGAGCTAGCGTACATAGCCCGTCACCGCATCGACGGCGACCGTTGCCCCGGAAAGCGCAAGCGTTTGACCCACGCTGGCCGCCCCGAGCGGATCGAACGAGAAATTCGAAGGGAGTGTCGTGAAGCCAGTGCTTGCAGCGTTGACGACAAAGGGGGATTCACCGCCCGGGCCCGACAAACCATCGGTACAGGCACCGCCTGCCGCCGCAGCGATCGTGAGGCTGACGCTCGATGACGTGAAGTTCACGCACACGTTGCGCCGCTGCGCAACAGCAGTGCGTTGCGCGAATCTCAGGGCATCGCGCACTTCATGAACGAAGCGGACGTCGTCGATCGCTCGCGTGCCGGACAAGCTGGGAACAGCCACGGCCGAGACGATGGCGAGCAAGACGAGGACCACCACGAGCTCGACCAGCGTAAAGCCGAGTGTCCTGAGTCGGAAATTCGCTGACCAAAGGCGCCGAGAATCGACGCCATACTTTGGCGGAAATCCTCGCCAGGTGTCCAACTTAGGCGCGGTTTCCTTCGCGTCTGGCGCCGATTTCGACACTTTCGTCGCTGAGGCAATGGCGATACCGTTCGGCAATGTGTCAACGAATCTCCGACTCAGGACACTACCTGTGGATGCGTCATCGTTCGATCTCGTCACGATTGCGTCGCCCGGTGCGATCATCTTCCAATGACTGAAGCACTCACGCCTGAACATCAGACGAAGAGCGGCTTGCCGCTTCGGAATCAGTCGCAGCCGGTGAGCGTGGTGGTATAGCCGGGCGGCGCATTGGTGGCCGTCGCCGCCGCATACGCCACCTGACAGTTCGCCACGGTGCCCGCGCTGGCATGCCGAATGGCCGAGCCGGTATTGGTGAAGTCGGTGGACGGACTCAAGTCCATGAGCTTGGCAAGCTCCGTGGCGTTGGCCGCGAAACCATAGGCAATCGAGATCGTTCCGCTGCCGGCCGGGTTGGCAATCGACGATGAAGCCAGACTCTGCGTACCGGCCGCAGCCGCCTTCGCATAGATCATTGCGTTAGCAGAACGCATGGAGCCCTCGACGCCTTTCATGACCGATTTGCGGGCGTCGCCACCCAGGTTGACGAACTTCGGCAGGGCGGTTGCAGCAAGTATGCCCAGTATGACGATCACGACGATCAGTTCGATCATGGTGAAGCCGACCTGGCGGGCGGCGAACACTGCGGATTGCGGGGTCACGACAGTCCTCTTCCCGGTTGAATTAATCGAAAACCGATAACGGCCGCAATGTCGTTTTCTTAACGCCAGCGGTACATCTCCACCGGTCTGAACACGGCGCCGAAGGTTTCGCTCGCCCCGCCGCGGTCGACGCGGACAAGCTCGATATGGAATCGGACGCGGCGGTGCCCTGCCGCGTCGGGCACGAAGCGCTCGCCCCGACGCAGGTGATAAACCAGTTCCCCGGCCGACTCGTCGAAGTACCAGGCACCAAGCGCCTCGCGATACGCAGGAGCCTTCGCCCAGTTTCCGATGTAATTCCGTGGGGGCACCGACAACCACTCGACGGGGTTCGTCCTGGCGAGCACCTCGATCTCGCTTTCCTTGCCCTGTGCGAGAAGGTTTGCGAGCCGTGACTGGAACGCATCCCCCATCGCCCGCGCCTGCGCTTCCATCGCCGTGCGCTCCGCCGATTCGAGATCGCGCTTCTGGCCCGAGTACGAAAGCGCACCGAGCATCGAAATCACCGCCAGGATCGAGAGCGCCTCGATGGCGGCGATGCCGAGCATGGTCTTCACGCTGCGCGCCCCGCGGTTCATCGCCTGAACATCGCCTGCGAGAGATCCCACATCGGCAGGAACACCCCCAATGCGAGAATCAGCACCATCACGCCCAGCATCGTGATGAGAATCGGCTCGAGCTGCGCCGAGAGCGTCTTCAGTTCGTACTGCACATCGCGCTGATACATGTCCGCCACGTCTTCGATCAGCTGATCGAGCGCCCCCGATTCCTCGCCCACGGCGATCATCTGCAGCGCAACGGGCGTAAACACGCCGGCGGCGTGCGCCGTCCGGAGCACGCTCTCGCCTCGGGAGACGCCCTCGCGCATGCGCTCGATGCGTGCGCCGATGTGCTCGTTGTCGACGGTTCGCGCGACGAGCCCCAACCCGGAGATCACCGGCACGCCACTGCGCGCGGCAAGCGCAAAGCTTCGAGCGAATCGAGACAGCGTCGCCTTCAGGATGATCTTGCCGGCAATCGGAATCCGCAGTTTCCACCGATCCCAGGTGAGACGGCCCTCGGCGGTCGCGAGCCATCCGCGCCATGCGAATGCCCCGCCCGCAGCACCGACTGCAATGCCCCACCACCAGTCCACCATGAAGTTCGAACTCGCGATCAGCACCTTTGTGAGCAGCGGCAGTTCCGTGTGAAAGCTCGCGAAGACCTTGGCGAAGGCCGGCACGACCATCAGATTGACCACGACGACGGCAACGACCATCGCCACCGCGACGAAGCTGGGATAGCGCAGCGCGCTCTTCACCTGACTGCGCATGTACTGTTCGAACTCGATGTGCTCGTGCAGCCGTGCGAGAACTTCGTCCATGCGCCCGGTCGACTCGCCGACGCGGATCATGGAGACGAAGAACGGCGAGAACACATCCGTCTCGCGTCCGAGCGCCGCCGAAAGCTCGTGCCCCGATGCCAGGGATTCGCGTACCCGCTCCAGCACCCGAACGAAGGCTGGATTCACGGCCGACTGCTGCAGCCCGCCCAACGCCTGCAGGATCGGCACGCCGGACTTGAGCAGCGTTCCCAGCTGCCGCGTGAACAGCAGAATGTCGATCGGCTTGACGCGCTCGCTGAACAGATTGAATTGAAAGCTGCTCGGCCCGCTTCGCACTTCGGCAGCCGGCGCGATGTCCAAAGGCACGATGCCGCGACCGATCAGCGCGGAGGCTGCCGACGATGCATCGAGACCGTCGATCGTTCCCCGGACCAATGCACCGCCGGCATCCCGGGCCGAATAACTGAAGGCAGGCATCTCGATCAGCCCGCCATGCCCAACGCAACGGGCCTGTGCTCGACGACGTCGGCTGATGTCAGGTTTACCCGGGCAGGCTGCGCGCCCTGTTCACCCTGCACCGAGATGCGCATCGCTTCCTCGAGCGTGGTACGCCCGGCCACTGCAAGTTCGACGGCATGATTGCGCAACGTGCGTCCGCGCATCGATTCGGCGGCGATCTGCGCGTAGTGGGCGTGGTCGGCATGATGAATGGCCTCCACCACCGATCGCGTCATCTCCAGCGCCTCGTAGACACCGGTACGGCCGTGATAGCCGGTGCCGTTGCATATCGTGCAGCCGTGCCCACGATGAAACACGAGCCCGGCCGGGCTTTCACCCAGCGATTGACGCAGCCATTCGTGTTCGTGCAGCGACGGCTCGCGCTTCTCCTTGCAGTTGTCGCAGATCGTCCGCACCAGCCGCTGCGCGATGACCATCTGCAGCGACAGGGCCACGAGGTAGCGCGGCGCGCCCATGTCGAGCAGACGCATGGCGGTGCTCGCCGCGTCGTTGGTGTGCAGGGTGGAGAAGACCATGTGGCCCGTCATCGCCGCACGCAATCCGGTCTCGACCGTGGCGTGGTCTCGCATCTCGCCCACGAGAATGACGTCGGGATCCTGTCGCAATGCCGAGCGCAGCACGCGCGAGAAGCTAAGCTCGATCTTGTCGTTGACCTGCACCTGATTGATGCCCGGCAACCGGTACTCCACCGGATCCTCGACGGTGATGATCTTGCGTTCGGGCGAGTTCAGTTCCGACAGTGCCGCGTAGAGCGTCGTGCTCTTGCCGCTGCCGGTCGGGCCCGTCACGAGCAGCATACCGTGTGGGCGCTGGATCACGTCGCGCACGCGCACCAGCATTTCCGCAGGCAACCCGAGGCGATCGAGCCCGAGCACGCCCTGGCTTTGGGTAAGCAGGCGCATCACGACCGATTCGCCGTACTGGGTCGGCATGGTCGAGATCCGCACGTCGACCTGATGCGATCTCACCTTGACGTTGAAGCGCCCGTCCTGCGGCAGGCGCTTCTCCGAAATATCCAATCCGGCGGAGAGCTTCAGGCGCAACGCGAGCGCCGTCGCGATGCTGATGTCCGCTTCCGTCTGCAGATGCAGCACGCCGTCGATGCGAAACCGGATCTGCAGCTTGGTTTCCTGAGGCTCGATGTGCACGTCCGAGGCACGCACCTGCACGGCGTCGTCGAAGACGTTCTGCAGCAGCTTGACGACCGGTGCGTCGTCGGCTGCGGCGCTCGCACCGAGCATGCTCCTGAAATCGACGGCGCCCTGGGCCAGCTCTTGCTCGAGTTCGTGCGCGAGGCCCGAGATCTGTTCGGTGCGCCGATAGCTGCGATCGATCGTCGCGAGCAGCGCCGACTCCGCGACCACGGCCACTTCGATCTCCCTGCGCAAGACGCGCACGATCTCGTCGTAGGCCTGCAAGTCCGTCGGATCCGCCATCCCGACGCGGTACACCGTGCCCTCGTCCGAAAGCACCAGGGCGCGAAATCGACGTGCCTGCGTCTCGGGCAGCTTGCCCGCCACTTCCGGCTTGGGCGTGAACTGACGCAGATCGATGTACGGCAGCTGCAGCTGGCGGGACAAGGCCTGCGCAATGGCAGCCTCGGTGACGAACCCCTTGTCGATGATCACGCGACCGAGCTTGCGTCCGGTGCGCTTCTGTTCGTCGAGGGCGAGCATAAGCTGCTCCTCGGTCAGCAGCTTATGCTGAACGAGGAGTTCACCCAATCGGACTTTTTCGGGACGAGGCATAGGATCCGTGTCGCCGGGGTCGGGGCGACTGCAGTACGTCGATCGATGGGTGGTCCGAACACGGCGTCGGGGATGCTGCTCGACCACATCCGAGAGGTATTACGGCTGGTCGCGGTCAGGTTTGAGCTTCGGTGCATGACGCACCACCACGGTGCCAGGCTTGGCCATGTCTCAGCCGAGGTGATACGCTGAACTTCAACGCTTCATACCGGCTTCTGAGGGACGAAGCCTTACCTACGGAGGTTTCGACATGAATGTTCAGCAAGCCGTGGCGGCAACGATCGGTGCGATCTCGATGGGATGCGCGCTGCCGGTGGTGGCGCAATCGGCCTGGCCGGAAAAATCGGTCCGGATCATCATTCCCTGGGCGCCCGGCGGCAGCACGGACATCATCGGCCGTCTACTCGCGACCGAACTGACTGCCCGCTTCAAGCAACAAGTGGTCATCGACAATCGCGCCGGCGCCGGCAGCATCGTCGGATTGCAGATCGCCACGGCGTCGCCCCCCGACGGCTACACCTTCATGATGACGTCCACCGGGTATGGCTTTCTGATCGACAAGCCCAAGGTCCCCGTCGACCTCGTCAACTCGTTCGCGCCGGTGGCGATGATCGGCTACGGCGACAGCGCGCTCGTCGTCACGCCGACCTTCCCCATCAAGACGGTCAAGGAGCTGATCGATCTCGCGAAGCGCCGTCCCGGCGAGATCCTCTACGCATCCTCGGGCATCGGCGGCTTCCCGCACATGAACACGGAGCTCTTCAAGATGATGACGGGGACCAACCTCACCCATATCCCCTTCAAGGGCGGCGGCCCGGCAACGGCCGACGTGGTGGCGGGCCACTCCCAGATGCAGCTCGGTTCGCTCATTTCGGTGAAAGCCCAGGTCGATGCCAACCGACTGCGCCTGATCGCGATCGGCAGCGAGAAGCGCAGCCCGAAGTATCCCGACATCCCCACGATCGGCGAAACCGTGCCCGGCTACAAGTCCGCCATCTGGTTCGGCATCTTCGTGCCGCCCAAGACGCCCGGAGCGATCATCACGCGCATGAACGCCGAACTCAACGACATCCTCTCCACACCCGCGATGGTGAAGAAACTCGACGAGCAAGGCGCCACGATCGTGAAGATGACCCCGGCAGATTTCGGCAAGCTGATGGTGGAGGAGCAGAACAAGTGGCTGGAGGTGATTCGGGCGGCGAAGATCAAGGCGGAATGAAAACTGCGCCAGGCACGTGCATGGCGCAGTTTTCGGGGAAAAGGGAAAGGGGAAGAGGGAAGGGCCGGAAGCGCCTGAGCTGACGACTCCTTCCAACGCCATGATCTTCCCACGTATCCGGAGCTTCGCACGTTCCGGTGCAGCGGCTGCGTCAGGCCTTTCCCTTTTCCCCCTTCCCGCGCTATTCCTTTCCCGGCAATGCCATCTGCGTCTGCGTCACGATGGCAATCGTGCGTCCCTCGACATTCTGCACCGTCGTCTGCCACACCGAAGTCGTCCGGCCGACGTGAAGCGGAATGCAGATTCCGGTGATGTGAGCCCCGAATCCGGAGGCGAAGAAGTTCGTCTTCGATTCGAGCGTGCCGCCGCGCCATCCGGCCGGCCGATGCATCGCCGAGCCGATCGCACCGACCAGATCGGCGAACGCCATGATCGCCCCCCCGTTGACGCGCCCATTGTGATTCAAATGGCGAGGCAGAAGCTTCATCTGCGCGGTCAGGAAGTTGGGCTTCATCTCCGTCATGCGCAGGCCCAGGGATTTCGCCATGCCGCCGCGCAGGATGCGCAAGCAGTTCTCGCGCGCGACCGGATCCATGCTCCTTGTCAGTTCACGATGATGACGCGCGAGCGGCGCCTCCTTCGTCTTGGTCGACTCTTTCTTCGAAGCTTCCATTCACGCTCCTCATATCACATCCGTAGTTGCACCGTACCGCATTACCCCATGCGCAGGTGCTCGCCGATGAAACTCCAGTACGGCAGGGCCACGCACAGGACCACGACAAACGCGATCAGCGTCATCCATACGCCGAAGCGAAAGATCTCGGGCGCACTGAGATAGCCCCGTTCGTAGACTGCAAGCGACGAGGCGCTCTGCGCCGGATAGTAAAGTACCGCGTCGCCGGCAATCATCACGGCGAGACCGCAAATCATCGGATTGACCCCGGTTTCGATGCCGATCGACATGGCGATCGGAATGCTCGTCGCGAGAAAGCCGGTGATGTTGGGAATGAGCATGCGCACGGGTACGGACGCTGCCAGCAGCGTCATCACGACGAGCACGGGCGAGTCACGAAAAGTCGGGACGGATCCGACCAGCAACTGCGCGACCCAGCCACTGGCGCCGCTGGAGACGATCGCCTTCGCAAGCGAGAGCGACGTCGCAAGAACGAAAAAGTTGGCCCATCCGATGTCGCGCTCGAACTCCTTCCAGCTCAGCACGCCGATGCGCGGGGTCAGCAACAGGATCCAGGCAACCAGTGCCGGCACGGTGGGATGCCAGTGATGCAGCGAATCGGTGAGCCAGAGCGTCGAGGCGCCCAGCGTGATGAACACGGTGCGCCATTCGCGCCCGCTGAGCGGCGTCTTGGGCTTCACGGGCAGGTTCGGCAAGGGCGCCGCGAAACCCTCCCGGTAGACCCAGTAAATGGTCCCCGAGCCGATCGCCAGCAGCGCGACGTAGGGCACGCTCATGAGGAGCAGCCACTGGCTCCAGTAGATGCCGCCGATCAGCGATGCCGACACGACCGGCGTGATCCCGCCGGTGAGGATGACCGTCGACGCGAGCCGGTTGATGGAGTTGAGGGCCATCATGATGGCGCTCGCGAGCGGCGAGCGCCGCGGAACGTTCGCAAGTTCGAGCGCCTGCTCGTACACGTGAACGAGGATGCCCGTTCGCGTCGTCGCCGAGGGCAGAATGAGCGTCAGCAGCGGGAACGCAAGGAGCAGCTGCAGGAAGAGCGAGCGGGAGCTGCCGCGGGAACGGCTCAGGAAGAACAGGGCCACGCGCTCCGCGAGTCCGCTGCGTGATACGGCAAGGCCGAGCGTCAGCACGCCGACGAGAAAAAACGCGACCGGATCGGAGAATCCGACCAGCGCTTCGCTGAATCCGCTGACGCCGCCGCAGACTACCAGCGCCAGAACCACGACCAGCCCCGTGACCGCGGCAGGCAACGCTTCGGTGCTCCACAGTCCGATCGCCAGCACCGCAATGGCGAGCACCCGCTTTCCGGCTTCGGGCAATCCCGCCGGTGCGGGCAGCGCCATCAGCACGGCGCAAAGCGCTACGAGACCGAGGAGCGTGGCGAGGCCCTTGACCGAGGTGGCCTCCGCAGCGTCTGCGGAAGATGATTCACGTCGTTGTTCTGCTTGCGTCATCCCGCCTCGCTCCCCCCGGATCAGTGCGTCGAGCCTGATGTTGCGAACTGGGCGACATCGCGACGGACCCGCTGCCAAGCAGATCCGATCTTACGACAGGATCAGGTACACTGCGGAGCATCTGAAAACGTCGGACACATCGCGGTGCGGTCACAGGCCGCACCCTCTCGAAGGCAATGACGAACGCGTCGGAGGCAACCCACGATCCGCCCCGCTCACACTGCGGCCTGCTCTTCATCGTGAGCGCGCCGTCGGGCGCCGGCAAGACGAGCATGGTTCAAGCCCTACTGCAGCGCGATACGCACGTCGGGCTCTCGATCTCATACACCACCCGCTCACCACGGCCGGGCGAAACGAACGGTCGCCACTATCATTTCGTCGATCGATCGGAGTTCGAGCGAATGATCGAGCAAGGCGACTTCCTCGAATGCGCGAACGTGCACGGCAACTACTACGGTACGTCCGAACGCTGGGTACGTACTCGACTCCAGGCCGGCACGGACATCGTTCTCGAAATCGACTGGCAGGGGGCCACGCAAGTGCGCAATCGCATCGAGGGCACAACGGGCATCTTCATCATGCCGCCATCGATCGAAGCACTGGAATCGCGCCTGCGCATGCGGGCCCAGGATACCGACGCGGTCATCGCCCGCCGCGTAGCGGCGGCACGCGAGGAGATCTCGCATATGGCTGAATTTGATTATGTTATCATCAACGACGATTTCGACCGGGCCGTTGAAGACCTGCGTGCAGTGGTCCGGGCTTCCCGCCTGCGCACCCCGGTTCAGTTCGCCGCCCACCCCAGCTTGCAGAAGCTCTAGTTTCACAGAAGGCACACGTCCCCATGGCACGCATCACCGTCGAAGACTGCATGAAGTTCATTCCCAACCGCTTCGAGTTGACCCTGGCCGCCACCTATCGCGCCCGTCAGCTGACCCAGGGCTCCACGCCGATGGTCGAAGCGAACCGCGACAAGCCCAGCGTCATCTCCCTGAGAGAACTCGCGCAGAACAAGTATGGCGCCGAGATTCTGGACAAGCCGCAGTCCTGACATCGCAGGGTTGCGCGCGCCCCTCGACACCCGTCGCGGCGCCCGCTGTCCGATCCCACGCTAAAGGTCGGGCATGCAGGCTGCGGTCGCACTCTTCCAGGATCTATCCGGTTACCTGAAGCCGGATGACATCGCTCAGCTCGAATCCGCCTACCATTACTCCGAGCAGGCCCACGAGGGCCAGTACCGCGCCACCGGCGAACCGTACATTTCTCACCCCCTGGCGGTCGCCAACATACTGGCGTCCTGGCATCTCGATGCACAGGCCCTGACCGCAGCCCTCCTTCACGACGTGATGGAGGATACCGCGGTCACCAAGTCCGACCTCACCGAGCGCTTCGGCAGAGCCGTCGCCGAGATGGTCGACGGCCTCTCGAAACTCGACAAGATCGAGTTCCAGACACACGAAGATGCACAGGCCGAGAATTTCCGGAAGATGCTGCTCGCCATGGCACGCGACGTGCGCGTCATGCTCATCAAGCTCGCCGACCGTCTGCACAACATGCGCACGCTCGACGGGCTCGCGCCCGAAAAGCAGCGCCGGATCGCACGCGAGACGCTCGAGATCTACGCACCCATCGCCAATCGGCTCGGCCTCAACAGCATCTATCAGGAACTCGAAGACCTTTCCTTTCGCTACCTGTACCCGCGCCGGTACGAAGTGCTCTCGAAGGCGGTGCGGGCGGCACGCGGCAACCGAAGGGAAGTCGTCGGCAAGATTCGCGATGCGATCGAACGGCGCCTCGCCGATACCAGCATCGAAGCCGCCGTCACCGGACGCGAAAAGAACCTGTACAGCATCTACAGCAAGATGCACGACAAGCACCTGTCCTTTGCGAACGTGCACGACATTTACGGCGTACGGGTGATCGTGAAGGATGTGCCGACGTGCTATCTCGCCCTCGGTACGCTGCACGCGCTGTACAAGCCCATTCCGGGCAAGTTCAAGGACTACATCGCGATTCCGAAGGCCAACGGCTATCAGTCGCTGCACACCACGCTGTTCGGCCCCTTCGGCATGCCGATCGAAGTGCAGATCCGCACCGCCGAAATGCACAAGATCGCAGAAGCCGGCGTCGCTTCGCACTGGCTCTACAAGAGCTCCGATGCCTCGCTGTCCGAACTGCAGAAAAAAACGCACCAGTGGCTGCAAAGCCTCATCGAGATGCAATCCGAATCGGGCGACTCGGTCGAGTTCCTCGAACACCTGAAGATCGACCTCTTCCCCGACGAGGTATATGTCTTCACGCCCAAGGGGCGCATCATGACGCTGCCCCGGGGGTCAACCGCGGTCGACTTCGCCTATGCAGTGCACACCGATATCGGCAATCGCTGCGTCGCCGTCAAGATCAACGAAGATCTGATGCCGCTGCGCACTGCAATGCGCAACGGCGACCGCATCGAGATCATCACCGCTGCCCATGCCCGGCCCAATCCCGCGTGGCTCAATTTCGTCGTCACGGGCAAGGCGCGCTCGCACATTCGCCACTTCCTGCGCACCATGCGCTACCAGGAATCCGTTCAACTCGGCGAAAAGCTGCTCAGCCAAGCCCTCACCGCGATGCACGCGGATTCATCCGACATCTCGGAAGCCATTTGGGAACGGCTGCTGAAGGAGACGGCGGCAAAGTCTGCCGCCGAAGTACTCGCCGATATCGGCCTGGGCAAGCGGCTTGCGGTCGTCGTCGCGAAACAGCTGCTCATGCGCGGCGCTGGCGGCGAAGGTGGCGAAGCCGCCGAGCAGCGTCCCAAGGGGCCCGTCGTCATTCGCGGCTCCGAGGGCATCGCCGTTCAACTTGCAAAATGCTGCCGGCCCATCCCGGGCGATCCGATCATCGGCATGATCACCAAGGGGCACGGCATGGTCGTGCACACCCATGATTGTCTGGTGCTCGCGAAGATGCGCCTCGATCCCGAGAAGATGCTCGACATCGAGTGGACCCCGGATACCAGCCGGCTCTTCGACGTCAACATCAACCTGGTAGTGGCAAACCAGCGCGGCGTGCTCGCGAAGGTTGCTGCCGAAATCGCCGAAGGCGGCTCCAACATCGAGAACGTCGCGGTCGATCCCGACGACGGCGACCAATACGCGCAGATGCATTTCACGGTGCAGGTTCACAACCGCCAGCACCTCGCCTCCATCCTGCGCAGCCTGCGCCGGGTGCCGGAGGTCATGCGCATCGCGCGGGTCAAGGGCTAGGAGTCTGTCGGAGATTCGTTGACACTTTGCCGAACGGTATCGCGACTGCATCAGCGAAAAAAGTGCCGAAATTGGCGCCAGACGCGAAGGAAACCGCAGCCAGGTTGCACACCTGGCGCGGATTTCCGCCAAAGTATGGCGTCGATTCTCGGCGCTTTTGTTCAGCGAATTTCCGACTCAGGACACCAGGGTTCGCCGACGATCACATCACGCCGGCACAGCGTAGCGATCAGAGGGTGAACCGCGCCACCCGCCCCTGGAGATTCGAGGCAAGCTCGTCCAACTGCCGCGCCGAATCGGCCGCCTCGCCGGCAGAGCGCCCGTTCTCTTCGGTCATTTGCGCAATGCGCTCGACGTTGCGCGCGATATCGGTGCTGGCTGCCTGCTGTTCGCGCGTCGCAGCAGCAATCGCGTTGACGCTCTCCACCGTTTCGAGCGCCTGGGCCTTGATCTTTTCCAATGCTGCCGCAGCGTCGTCGGCAAGCTTCACGCCGTGCACGACCTTGTCGCCGCCGGCCTGCATCGTTTCCACGACGGTCGAGGTTTCATGCTGGATGGCGTCGATCATGGCGCCGATTTCGGAGGTTGCGGTGCCGGTACGCTCGGCGAGCTTGCGCACCTCGTCGGCCACGACGGCGAAGCCACGCCCTTGCTCACCGGCGCGCGCGGCTTCGATGGCCGCGTTGAGCGCCAGCAGATTGGTCTGGTCCGCGATGTCCTTGATGACCTTGACGATGGAACTGATCTGAGCCGAGCGCTTGTTGAGGGTCTCGACCAGGCGTGAACCGTGCTGCACGGAATCCGCGATGCTGTTCATCTCGCTACTGGCCGCCCGCACGATCGCCTCGCCTTCGGCGGCGAGA
>JBIKKL010000627.1:0-3231 GCA_044360365.1 Burkholderiales bacterium
GCTTCGGGCATCGACATCCAGGCCAATGCTCGACTCGTGCTTTCGGCCGGCGTGGTGGATGTATTCAACCTCGGCGTGAACTTCGGGATGCGCGTGACGGCAACCGGGATCGTCGGTCGCGTGAACATTCCGTCGTTCACGCCGAAGGCATTCACGCCCGGGTTGACGCTCGGCGGCAGCGGCGTCTTCGAAGTCAACACGACCGGAAGTTCCTACTTCGGGATCCTCGGCGGGCAACTGGTCGTTCTGACGCCGGGCCGCTATGCCCGACTGTCGGTCACGGGAACGCTTACCCTCGGTGGCTCGTTGTTCGGTGCAAACGCACTGGGTACCGACCTCGTCGGCAGCTTCGCCATTCAGGCCGGTCGCGATGCTGCGAACAAGCTCGAACTGAACATCCGATCGAGTTTCACGCTCGAACTCAAGGCGGGGACGACCCCCATCTTCAAGTACACGGGAAATCAGGTCGACCTGAAGGTGACCGAGTCGGGCTTGCTGGCGAGCGTCGCGTTGGCGCTCGTGCTCGATCCCGTTCCGCCCGGGAGCGTTCGCCCATACCAGTTCAGTACCGCGGTGGCGTACCGCCTGGAGATCAATACGACCGCGTCGTCGGTCACCCGTATCGGGACCGTGCAGCTTGCCGACGCGCTCGCCGGCAACGCAGTTCGCATCGTACTCAACCCCGGGGCGGACACGAGCCCGCTGCTCCAGGTCGGCGGATTGACGCTGACGGGTGGCGGAACGCTGACGATACGAGCCGACGGTATTCGCCTGGACGGTCGGGTGGGCTATACGTTGAACGTCGGTAGCCTGCAAACCGTGTTCAGCGGCAGCGGTACGTTCACCTTCAAGCCTCAGGGGCTGTCGGCCAGCATCTCGCTCTCGGTCGCGAGCAATGCACTTGCGTTCGGTTGGCCGCCGACGCTGCGTCTCGAACTCGACACGGCAGCGGGGCAGGCGCGCATCGCCCTGCAGGGTTCGATGACGATCTTCGGCTTCGCTTTCCAGGCGAATCTCTTCCTCGCCCTGAACCAGGGGGCGGGGCAGATCACCGGCACGGTCTCGCATACGCAGTTCGGGCGCACCTTCGTTCTCGGTGTGGGTTCGGTGCCGCTCAGCTTCGTGCGGACCGGCACGCAGCTTCGGCTGGTGGGCTCGTTGACGGTCAGTGATACGCTCTCGCTCGGCGGATTTTCACTTGGCGGCAATCTCGCGCTCGTATTCGAGACAGGCAGTGCGCGGCTCGAGTTCGCTGGCTCGATTTCGGTGCCCGGGATGGGCAGTGGGCTGCAACTCGCAGGACGCTTCGACAGCGCCGGGCTTGGAACGCTGACGCTCTCATCCACGGCATTCACCTTGGGCGGCACGAACGGCGCGTTCGGCCTCGGCGGCACGGTCGAGCTGAAGCGCGAGCGTCAACTCGACAATACGATTCTCACCACTCTCAAGGTTCGCAACGCGAACGTGACGTGGGCCGGATTCTCGTTTCCGGTGGTCGATGACTTCACCATTTCGAGTGACGGCTACTTCGATGCCCACTTTGCCGCCCGAACCGTGTCGCTCGCAGCCGGCGGCATGTCGCTCACGCTGCCCGCAGGCACGCTGAGTTTTCGGCCGGGCCAGGCGCCACCCAGGGCGGGCGGTTTCATGCAGCCGGCCGCGCCCGTCTACACGATGGCCTTCGGTTCGGGCTCGCTCACAGTGCCTCTGCTGGGCACGTTCTCAATTCCCGCGTTCTCGGTCGACAGTACGGGCAGCTTCACGAAGGTGCTGTCGGCGACCGGCTTCTCCATCGGCCCGCAGGGTGCCATCTCGATGAACGGCAAGCTCGTCTTCGAGCGCCAGAACGGCCAGTTCCGGTTGTCGGTCAAGGCGCAGAATGCCAGTTTACCGGTCAAGCTCACCGTAGCCGGCTTGGGTTCGCTCACTTTCGACGATTTCTACATCGATTCGAGTGGCGGGTTTGCGATCAGCGCGCGCGAGTTCAGCCTGGGTACGGACGCGATGTATCTTGGGGAGTCGCGGTTCACGGCGCAGTTGCAGGGCGGGGTGTTCGGTTTGTCGGTGATCGGCCTGGGCGAATTCGCCGTGGCGATGAATCCGTTCCTCCCGAGTTCGTCGCCGCCGGTGAAGCTCCATCTGCCGGTCATCGGTCAGAGCGTCAAGATTCCTGCATTCACGATCGGCACCGACGGACGCATCGATCGGACCATTGCTGTGCCGAGCCTCAAGCTCGGTACGGTCTTCGATGTGACGGGCGGGACGTTCCGGCTGCAGTTCGATGCGGCCAACGGGTTCTCCTTCGAGAAGACGGGGGGATCGCCGGAGATTCGCGTGCTGTCCGGCGCGGCGAAATGGACCTTGCATTCGTTCAGTGTGAAGCGCGTCAATGACAGCTACATTTTTGCAGGCAGCGCGAGTGGCAGCCTGCAACTTGCGCCTGCAGCGAGCCTGAATTCGGGCAGCCTGGGCTTCGAACTGAAGAACGGCGTGCTGCGGTTGTTCACCTCCGACGTCGAGCTCGATCTCGGGTTCTCCCGCATACGCTTCGCAGGTTACGTCGCATCCAACGGGCAGTTCGAGTTCAAGACCAACTGGGATTCGCCCAATACGAAGGACAAGGGCAAGGTCGAACTGAAGGTGACGCGGGATGGCGTCTACGCTCAATTGACTGCGGACTCGCCGGGCGGCGCCGTGAGCATCGCCGGGTGGGTCGATGCATCCGGACTCGTCAATGGCGTGTTTCCTCTGGTGCCCTCTGCCCTCGGCAGTTCGATCTACAACGCATTCGAGGCGGCTGCCGGTGCGGCCGGCAGTTTCGTGCAGAACACCGTGACCAACGCGGGCAATGCCGCGTCGAACTTCGTGAACAGCTTCAACAGCTACGTGTCGGGCGGCACCATCTTCCTCGACGCGAACCGCAACGCCAGGCTCGATTTCCTGGATGCGAACGGCAATGGATCGCAGGATGCCGATGAACCCGACGAGCCCGTCGCGACGACGCGCGCCGACGGGCGGGTCGTACTGATCGTTCCCGAAGCGTTCGATGCGAATCTGAACGGGGTGCTCGATCCTGCGGACGGCAACTACTTGTCGATCGGCGGCACGATGCTCGCGACGCTGACGCCGGCGCTGGTGGCCTTTACCGCGCCGGCACAGGGGATCTCCGTGGTGACGCCGCTGACGACGCTCGTTACTGCGTTGATGGACGAGCACGGGCTAGCGCTCGAT
>JBIKKL010000628.1:0-3230 GCA_044360365.1 Burkholderiales bacterium
TTCGGCGCGTTCATTCACCCATACGCCGGATGCGCTGTGACCGCTGCAGAAGCCGATCTCCGAGATGTGCATCTCGATCATCTTCTGCCGATAGTTCGTGCCGCGCCCTTCGTGGAAGCGGCCTCGGCTCGGACGCTCGTTCGTGTGCAGAATCGTCTCGATGTTGGAAATCGTCTCCTCGGCGAGGTGATCGAGCTTCAGGAAGACGGGTCCCTTGCCGCCCTGCAGCTCCTGATAGAACTCCCACATCATCTGGCCGCTCCAGTAGTCGCACTGGATGAAGCGCTCGCCCCTGTTGTTGGCGGTGTAGCCGCCGAAGGGGCCCGTGACGTAGGCGCAGGCCGGTCCGTTGTAGTCCTTGATGAGCGGGTTGATCTGGAAGCACTCGAGGTTCGCCAGTTCCGCGCCCGCGTGATAGGCCATCGCGTAGCCGTCGCCCGCGTTGGTGGGGTTCTCGTAGGTGCCGAAGAGATAGCCCGAGGTCGGCAGTCCGAGACGGCCAGCGGCCCCGCAGCAGAGAATCACCGCGCGTGCGCGAATGACCACGAACTCGCCGGTGCGGCAGTCGAAGCCCATCATGCCGGCGGCCTTGCCTTCGTTGTCGAGAAGGATGCGCGTGCCGATCACCCGATTCACGATTTCAACCCGTGCACGCTTCAACTGGCGGTAGAGGATCTTCTTCATGTGATGCCCCTCCGGCATGGGCAGGACATAGGTGCCGATGTGGTGCACCTTGCGCACGGCGTAATCGCCGGTCTCGTCCTTCTCGAACTTCACGCCCCAGCGGTCGAGCTGTTCGATGGTCTTGAAGCTGTTCTGGGCGTAGGCGTAAACCGCCTTCTGGTTGACGATTCCGTCGTTCGCTACGGTGATCTCCTTGGTGTACTGCTCGGGCGTCGCATGACCGTCGATTACGGCGTTGTTCAGCCCGTCCATCCCCATCGAGATGGCACCGCTGCGCTTCACGTGGGCCTTCTCCAGCAGCATGACCCGCAGCTTGGGGTTCTTCTCCTTCGCTTTCACCGCAGCCATCGGCCCGGCGGTACCACCCCCGATGACGAGGATGTCGGTTTCCATTTCGATCGTGTTCATCGCTTCTTCTCCGTGAGACCGGTGAGTGGCGCGCGCGTGGTGCCGCGTTCGAGCTGCAAGCGGTATTGAAAGGCGTCGCCGCGGTAGTGCAGGTATTCGAAATCGAGCGGACGACCATCGGCCGTGTAGGTGAGCCGCTCGATCTTCAGAATGGGAGTGCAAGGCGCGACTTGCAGCAGCGGGGCGAGCTCTGCGTCGGCGACCATGGATTCGATCTGCAGGTCCGCATTGCCGAGGGCGATGCCGTAGTCGTTCTCGATGATGAGGAAGATGTCCCGACGCGGAAGATCCTCGCGTATGAGCCGCTCTCCGATTGCAGCCGGTACGTAGGTCACGTCGAGCGAGATCGGCTCGCGATCGAGATAGCGCACGCGGCGGATCTCCATCACTTCGTCGCGCTCGCGCAGTGCGAGCTTCGGTGCGATGGTCTTGCCGGCACGCATGAGCCGATGGCCGAGCACGCGCGAGAAGGTTTCGTGTCCCCGCCGCGACATCGCTTCGCCGAACCCCTCGAGGCGCATGAGGTTCTGGACTGCCTTGGGCTTGGCGACGTAGGTGCCCTTGCCGTGAATCTTGAAGATGAGGCCTTCGCTCTTCAGATCGTTGAGCGCCTGTCGCACCGTGACGCGACTCACGCCGAAGCTCGCGACGAGTTCGTTCTCGGAAGGCATGCGCTCGTGGCTCTTGTAGGTACCGTCGAGGATGCGATTGCGCAGCATCTCGCGGATTTGCGTATAGAGCGGCGCGGCCGAGCGCACGAACGCCGGTTCGGCGTGGTCGCGATTCAAAATGGCGCGGGATGCCTCGATTGCGTCGCCGCCGCCAAGATGAACCGATTCGGGGTGTCGTTCCATCGTCGCCACTTGTATTGACAAGTTGGCTACCTATGTCCGCAAGGCATGTGCCACGTTGGGCGCCATGGCGTGATCTTCGTTAAGTGCTTGAATGTAAGCGAGAGCAAGGGGATCGCGTGGCCGGCCGGGTGGGCGTTCCCAGCGGTCCGCTGCACATCAACCGTGCGCGAAATCCGGTGACGTTGCTGCGATGGGGCGAGCCGATCCGCGACGCCTCGAACTTGTATTAACGAGTGAGCGCCGGTGCGGACGATACGTCGATCGCGATGCGGGTGGGCAGTTGGGGGCGTCGGATCGATCGTGGCGGAACGATGCAGCGAGACGCGGCTTGGACGTCATGGGACCTGGTTCGATCCAGGCTGCGGCACCATTTGGCGAGTGGGTGCCGTCGTGATTTGTGTGACGCAAATGAACAAGGGCGAAGTCTCGTTGAGACTTCGCCCTTGTAACGGCGGTAATCGCACCCGGGTGCCGGGTGCGATTCGGCCTGTATTACTTCTTGTCTTTCTTGTCCGCAGCCTTGGTATCGGCCTTGTCCGACTTCTTCGCATCGGCGGCAGGTGCGCCAGCCGGCGCCTTCGGCGCATCGGCCTTTGCAGTGGCGGCCGGCGTCGCGGGTGCTGCCTTGGTCGTCTCTGCCTTCTTCTCTTGCGTGGCGGCGACCGCAGTTGCAGCGGTGAAGATGCCGGCGATCAGAGCGATGAGAATCTTCGACATGGTCTGGTTCCTCGATTGTGGTTGGTTGGGTTGTGCATAGTGCCCCGAGCGAATCACCTTGCGTCTGCGACCCTCGGCGATTCGACCGAACGTTTCCGACTCGAGATCACTAGTGCCGTGTCCAAGAACGCCGCGTATTCGAAGGCGGTTGACGGCGCGAAGAACAAAATGTCGCCGTCGAGCAGAGAGGGCAGGCTATGACATGCACATGTCGTGGTTCGACGACGAATCGTTGCATCAGGCAACTCAAGAATGTCGGGATGAGGCGACAGCACTGGTTCATGGCTTGGGTATCACCGGTGGCTTCCATGCATCTGGAATCGCTCGACGCACGATGATCTACGCGAATCGTCAAACCTGCGACGCGGACCGCTCTTTCGCCGTCTCGAAAGCGTCACGAGTCACGAAAAAGTTCGATCGCAGGTACGGGAAGCCGCAATCCCTCGTGGAGAGAGGCGCGTCGTGCGCAGCGGTGCTGCCGTGACCCACGGTTGCGGCGAGCGGTCGGGTGTCACATGCTGGGCACAGGATTGACACTCTCGGCGGCACGCGGTTGTACAACCGGTC
>JBIKKL010000105.1:0-10662 GCA_044360365.1 Burkholderiales bacterium
GAAGGCGGCTATCTCACCGAAGCCGTTCGGCGCAAGCCGTATTCGGTCATCCTGCTCGATGAAGTCGAGAAGGCGCACCCGGATGTCTTCAACGTGCTCTTGCAGGTGCTCGACGACGGCCGCATGACCGATGGTCAGGGGCGCACCGTGGACTTCAAGAACACGGTGATCGTCATGACGTCCAATCTGGGCTCGCAGATGATCCAGCAGATGCAAGGCGACGATTACCAGGTGATCAAGCTCGCCGTGCTGGGCGAGGTGAAGACGCAGTTCAGGCCGGAGTTCGTCAACCGGATCGACGAGATCGTGGTCTTCCATGCGCTCGACGAAAAGCACATCAAGTCGATCGCGAAGATCCAGCTCGCCTATCTGGAGCAGCGTCTGGCGAACATGGAGATGAAGCTGAGCGTCACCGATGCCGCACTGGCGAAGCTCGCCGATGCAGGGTTCGATCCTTTGTACGGCGCGCGGCCGTTGAAGCGCGCGATCCAGGCCGAGATCGAGAATCCGCTCGCCAAGGCGATCCTGGAGGGCAGTTTCGGGCCCAAGGACACCATCGTGGTGGACTGCAAGGGCGGAAAGTTCAGCTTCACGCGTTCCGAGGCAGCGCAGTCGGCTGCCGCGTAAGCGGTCGTTCCACGCGGACCGGGATTCATCGTGTCCGCGTGGGCTTTAGATCGCGTGCAAGCCCCCGGGGCAGGCGACTACATCCGTAGTCGACCTGCATAGCCCGTGAGTTCCAGGTAACCCCGTCCGACGGCGCGGCCATTTCGTCTGGCGGTCACTGCGCCTTCCCAATAGACGGCACCCGTCGTGATGCGGGTGTCGTTTTCCTGATCGTCGAACAGCGGTTCGATGTCATAGGTCGTGTCGCCGATTCGAACGTGCATGGCGACCGGATAATCGGCCCCCGTCCGGGGGCTGCGCCAGACTCTGCGCGGCATCCACGCAATCTCGTCGGGTGCGAACGTGCGTTGCTCGCCTGCGACGGAACGACGCGTTGCGCCGGCCCAATACTGGCCACCGTCCTTCGTGCGAAGGCGAAACGCCATGAGGGCGGCACCGTCGTCCAGATTGATGCCCATCCAATCCCACCCTACGGCATTTGCGGCCAGAATTTCGCTGGACCACTCGTGGTCGAACCACGCTTGCCCGGATACCGTTACCGCTTGTTTGCCGGTGCGGATGTTTCCCCGAACTCTCAGATGCGGATGACTGTAGTAGTAGCTTGCGAGGTGCGGATCGGGTCCTTTGCGGCTGTAGCCGCGGTCGCCCTGAAGCAGCGGTGGTTGCGTGCGCTGAAATTCGAGCGCGAGTTCGAACTCGTCGGCGGAGATACGCGCAACATGGCGATCGCCCTGCGCAGCGAGTGACCAACCATCGAGCGTGATATCCAGTCGTCCCACCGCAGACTGCGCGAGCCCGAACCCGGCGCGCGCGATGCGTTGTGCATGGCGCAGTCGTCCGTGGGCGGGCTCGGAGATGGCCGCATGGGCGATGAGCAGGTGCTTGGGATCGAATCGGCTGGGATTGCCGCTGTCCGCGTGCGGGCGCGTCCGAAAGAAGGTGATCTGAAATCCGATCGGGGCATGCGCCTCGCCGAGCCAACCCGTGATGTACCACCATTCGGTTCGAAACTCCGGATGGCTGCCTTCGTCGTCGGGAAAGCGCAGCACGCGCCCGGGAACCACGGCGGCAAACGGGGGCGCAGCCGCGGATCCGGCGAAGGGGGCGGCGAGAAGTACGCTCGTCGCAAATGCGAATCGGCGTCGGTTCATCGATGCAATCCCGATGTCGTCACCAGTCTTCCTTCACCGCTGCGACGATGTCGCTGCCGAGCGAGCGGCGCACGCTCAGCGCGGCCACCAGCGCGGAACAACAAGCGAGGATCGCGGCAATCGAGATCAGGACTGTCCACGGTATTTGGACATCCATCGACCAATGAAACGATTGCCGATTGATGACGTGGATCAGGATCAGGCTCATCAGGCCGCCGACGACTGCACCGGCGCAAGCACCCAGGGCGCCGATGATTCCGCCTTCGATGGCGACGGTCGTGCGCAGATCACGCAGCGATAGGCCGAGATGATGCAGCACGCCGAATTCCCTGCGTCGTGCCATCGCTTGGGCACTGGTGCCGACGCTGATGCCGAACAAGCCGATGACCAACGCCGCGAACTGCAGGGCATACGTGACCGCGAACGTGCGGTCGAATGCCGCCATCGACAAGGCTCGCAGCTTGCCGGGCTCTCGCATCTCGAGTTCGCTGCCGGCGCCGATCGCGTTTCGGATATCGACGATCGCCGTGTTGGATTGAGATCGATCGTGCAGCCAGATCCAGGCGTCGCTTGCCAGATCGTCCCGGGTCGCCTGTCGGTAGGCATCGCGCGGTATCACGATGGCACCGCCTTGTCGGACATAGTCGCGCCAGATGCCGGCTATCTGTACCTCGAGGAGTACACCCCGAACGGGCAGTCGGAGTCGGTCGCCGACCGCGAGCCCGTGGATTTCGCGAACGGCCTCCGAGATCCATGCGGGGATCGTGTCGTCCCTGGGCAATTCGACGGGGGAAACGAGCGGCAATGCATTCGGACTGCGCGGATCGAGATCGCGGGCGATGAGCGTCACGGCGGGCTTGGCCGGATCGAGGAGGATCTGGTCGAAGCGCGAGTAGGAAACCCTCGCGACCGAAGGGGCGCCGTCGATGCGCCGCTGGGTTTTGACATCGATCCATCCGCTCGCGCTTCCCGCCGCACGTGCATAGAGATCGGCGGGCAGCACGACGCCGAGCCATGCGTCCAGAGAATGGCGGAACGAGTGGATCATGATCAGCATTGCGACCACGAGGCTGAAGCTCGCGAGCATGCCGGCGAGGCTGATGCCGACGTAGCCTCGCGTACCCCGAAGCTGCTGCATGCCCAGCCAGGCGAGGGACAGCCGTGGTTTCGGAACGATGGCGAGCGCGGCGCGCACGTAGTCGGGCATGAGTGCGAGTGCGCCGAGAAGCAGCGACGCGATGGCGATGTAGCCGAAGATGGGGAGCCCATCGAGGGCCGGGAGAAAGATGAGAACAGCCGCGGTCAACAGCAGTACGATCGCGATCCATCGGTTCGGCAGTGCGTCCAGCGATTCCTGTTCGTCGCCCGCGCGCAGTGCTTGCGCGGGATTCGCCCGGGCAGCTTCGATGGCGGGCACCGTGCCACCGATGAGACTCGCAAAGAGCCCGGTCGCTGCGATCCACGCGAGACCGGATAGGTCGATTTGCGTTTGCGCCACGACGCCGCTGAAGAATCCGGCGCCGAGATCCGCGCCCGCATAAGCAATCGCAAGATGCGCAAACCCGATGCCGGCGCCAAGGCCCGCGAGCGTGCCCGCGACGCCCACGGCGCCCGCTTCAAGAATGACCAGCCCTGTGAGCGTACGGGCCGATAGGCCGAGCGCACGCAGGAGCCCGAACTGCGTACGACGACGCAGCACAGCCAGCGATTGCGTGGTAAAGACGAGCACGGCTCCGGTGAATAGCGAAACGAGGGCCAGCATCGTGAGATTGACTCGGTAGGCACGGGAAAGGCTCAAGCCTCGTTCGCTTTCGCGCTCGGCCTCCTGTGCAATCACACCCGGCGGCAACAGGGTTTGGAGATGCGTCATGGCCTCCGGAAGGGACGTACCCGGACGCACTCGTACATCGATGCGGGACAATCGTCCAATGTGCTCCAGCGCCCACTGCGCGGATGCGATATCCATCAGGGCAAACGGCTGCCGGGCGTTGTTCTCCGGCAGGATGGCGATGATATCGAGGTCGATTCGGCGCAATCCCACCTGGATGCCGATTTGGTCACCGGACTTCAAACCGAGCGCTCGTGCCGCAGCGGGGCTCAACATCACGGCCTTCGGACGCAGCAGATCGAGCAGTTGCTCGCCGGCCTCGCCGAGCAGGGTAGGCTGCAGCTGCAGGGCACGGAAGGGATCGAGGCCGATGACTTTCAGGGCCGCGCGATCGTGCCCGGCGAGCTTGGCATCGATCTCGATCACAGGGCTCGCAACGGCGACGTTTGCGTGCCCGGCCACGGCCTCGTACAGCGCTTCGTCGAAGCCGGACCTTGGTCCGGCGATACGCACGTCGGCATCGCCCGAAAGCGCGCGCACCGCCGCTTCGAACTCGACGCCGGCGGAGTAGTTGACGAGGTGCACCGTCGTTCCCAGCGCGACGCCGAGCGCGATGGCGATGGCCGTCAGCAGGAGTCGTCCGCGATCGTGGCCCCACGTGCCCAACCACAGGATGCGAGCGAGCGCCAGGGTGTCGGGCTTCATGGCGGGCCCGTGAGGTGGCCTCCGGACAGCGTCAAGGACCGATGCGCAGCGTGGGCGGCGGCGGCTGAATGCGTGACCAGGATGCAGGCGGCTTGTGCGCGCTCTACGCGGTCGCGCAGCAGCCGGAGTACGTGCGACGCACTGTCGGCATCGAGATTCCCCGTCGGTTCGTCGGCGAGGATGAGACGCGGACCATGAATCAGTGCTCGCGCGATGGCGACACGCTGCATCTCGCCGCCCGAGAGCTCGCGTGGGAGTGCGAGAGACCGTTCTGCGAGGCCGACATCTCGTAACGCTGCGTCGGTGCGCGGGCCTCGCTCGGCGGCAGGGCAGGAGAGCAGCACCAGGGGCAGGCCGACGTTATCGGCAACGGTGAGATACGGCAGCAGATGGAATGCCTGAAAGACGAACCCGAGGTGAGTGCGTCGAAACTGCGAGCGTTCGGTGTCGCCCAGGCTCGACGGCGACCGGCCATCGACTTCGATCGTGCCGGCGTCGGGCCGATCCAGGCCAGCGATCAGGTTGAGGAGGGTCGATTTGCCGCTGCCGGATTCGCCCATGACGGCGAGCATTTCGCCGGCGGCTACGTCGAGATCGAGATGTTCGAACAGGATGCGCTGCGAGGGGGCACGACCTACTGCTTTTTTCAGCCCGCGGATGTTCAGCATCGCCGGTGATTTCGCGTGTCGACGAGGGGGGATTTGCAGTGGCGCGCGGCCGCCGCGTCGATGCGCGCAGGTGCGTTCGTCCGCCGGCTGCGCGGGTTCGAGCGCAGCCCGACGAGTGGATCGACGGCCTTATTGCTTCGCTGTGAAGCCACCGAGCAACACGCCGAGTTGGCGGGGCTGCTTGCCGCGCGCCGCCGGCTGTCCGGATCGAGGCGCGGTCGACGGCTGTGCGGCATCCGGATGGGCGGATTCCGGAGCTTCGTAGGGTTTGCTGAAGTCGAAGCCATCTTTGGCGACTGGCGCGGGTCGAGGCGGGCGTTCGCTTCTGGGGGGGCGAGCGGCGGTGCTCGAGACGGGACGAGCATGATCATGCGGTCGTCGATCAGCGTAGCGGCGGGCTTCGCGGTCGTCCGGCAACGCCATGGTTTCCTTCGGAATCGGGCGTTTCAAGAGGCGCTCGATATCCGCAAGGAGCTTGTGTTCTTCGGGATCGACCAGAGAGATGGCTTCACCGCTGCTGCCGGCACGCCCCGTTCGTCCGATGCGGTGCACGTAGTCTTCGGGCGAGTGGGGCAGTTCGTAGTTGACGACGATCGGCAGGTCTTCGATATCGATGCCACGCGAGGCGACATCGGTGGCGACGAGTATGTGCACATCGCCTTTCTTGAAATCCGCAAGTGCTTTCTCGCGTTCGGCCTGAGTGCGATCGCTGTGGATGGCCGTTGCGTTGATGCCGTCGCGCTCGAGCGCACGTGCCAGGCGGTTGGCGCCCAGGCGTGTGCGGGTGAAGACGAGGACCTGCTTCAGGTCCCGGGATTTCACCAGATGCGCGAGCAGACGTCGTTTGTCGTCCTCGCCGACGGTGTATGCCTTGTGCGAAATCGTTTCGGCCGCGGTATTGCGTGCCGCGACCTCGATCGTGACCGGCCTGGTCAGCAATTCTCCCGCGAGCTTGCGAATTTCGTCGGAGAACGTCGCCGAGAAAAGCAGGTTCTGCCGCTGGGGGGGGATCTGCTGCAGGATGCGCTTGATGTCGGGCATGAACCCCATGTCGAGCATGCGATCGGCCTCGTCGAGGACGAGAATTTCGACGCGGCTCAGATTGGCGGTCTTGTTGCGCACATGATCGAGCAGGCGACCCGGCGTGGCCACGACGATTTCGATGCCGCCCTGGAAGGCCTTGATCTGCGGATCCATGTCGACACCGCCGTAGACCACGGCCGTTCGCAGCGGGACGTGCTTGCCGTAGGTTCGGAAGCTCGCTTCGACTTGCACGGCGAGTTCGCGCGTAGGCGTCAGCACCAGGGCACGCACCGGATGACGGGCAGGCGACGAACTGGTGCTTGCGTGGGGGAAAAGCAGCTGCAGGATCGGCAACGCGAAACTGGCGGTTTTCCCGGTGCCCGTCTGGGCGCTACCCATGATGTCGCGGCGGGCAAGGACTTCTGGAATGGCCTGACGCTGGATCGGGGTGGGCTCGGTGTACCCTTCTTCGCTGACAGCGCGAAGCAGATCGGGAAGCAAGCCAAGATCGGCGAAGGATGTGGGGGCGGTACTCGGTGCAGCTTCGGGGTTCGCAGTCATACTCCGTGGCTTTGCGTCTCTGAAAGACCGCTCGACGAGGCGAGCGGGACGCTGAAAAAATGGTGTCGGTTCGAGAAGAGGGTGTCGGCAGGCAAGCCTGCCTCGGAGAAAATTATACCGCCTCGGCGCCTTTGGCGCCCGATACAGGCAGTTTGATGCGCCAAGTGTGCGTTCGTTCATCTTAAATCGCCTCACGATGCGAGGCGGGGTCATCCGTCTGAATGCGAGCGGCTATTGATCTGCGGCAAGCCCTGAAGCGACAATGGGTGCCTGAAGACAGAGTTTTCCGCTCGCGCGCGAAATCGTCGGACGTGTATAGCAGGGCGTACTCACTGCCCTGGAGTGCGGGCGGGCAGACCCGAAAGGTGGAATGCTCGAATGATCGATCATGCTGCATCGGTTCCTGTTCCTGCAACGGCCAAGCCGCGCGACAGCTTGCCGCTCATCCTCACGCTGGACATGCACGGCATTCCTCACCGCTGGATCACCTGGCAGCACGCGTGCTACTACCATGCCAAGGGACGTGTGGCGTGGTCCCTGGGTGCAACGGCGTTCACGATCTATGGCGGCATCAGTCGGATCTCCGGCCATCGTTCGCATCTCAGTTCGGCAAGCATCATCGCGATCAAGGGCAAGGCGATGGCGTTCCGGGCGTTCAATCATGTGCCGCCCCTGAACAATCGGGAGCTTTTTCATCGTGACCGTCATCTGTGTGCGTACTGCGGCGGAGTGTTCTCGTCGGTGCGACTGACGCGGGACCACATCAAGCCCTTCTCGCGCGGCGGGGAGGATGCCTGGATGAACGTCGTCACGGCATGTCGATCGTGCAATGAACGCAAGAGCGATCGCACCCCCGAGCAGGCGGGGATGGAGTTGTTGTATGCGCCCTACGTGCCGAATCGCGCGGAATACCTGATTCTCACGAATCGTCGCATCCTGGCCGACCAGATGGGGTTCCTGGCCCAGCACGTTCCCGAGCAAAGCCGGCTGCGCGAAAGCATGTAGGGCGCTGCGGCACGGGGCAACGCGGCGCCTCTGCTATGATCCCGGTTCTTTTTCGGGCACACGCGTTCCCTTGTCGATCGACTTGCACAGCCATTCCCATCGTTCCGATGGGGCGCTTTCCCCCACCGCCTTGATGGAGCGTGCATCGAAGCGTGACGTGTCGGTGCTCGCACTGACGGACCACGACACGGTCGACGGATTGGAGGAGGCTTCGGCGGCAGCTCGGGATCACGGCGTTCGCCTCGTACCCGGCGTCGAGATCTCTGTGACCTGGTTCGGGCGCACGCTGCATGTGGTTGGGCTGGATATCGATCCGGACAACGCCAGGCTGCAATCGGGGTTGACCAGTGTCCGGGCAGGGCGCCTGCAGCGGGCGCGTGCGATAGCGGCACGTTTGCATGCGCAGGGCATCCCCGGGACCATGGAGGCTGCGCTCACGTTGGCCACGAATCCGGACATGGTGTCGCGGACGCACTTCGCGCGACATCTCGTCGCCGCCGGCCACTGCAAGGACATGGGCAGCGCGTTTCGCCGATATCTCGGCGAGGGCAAGACTGCCCATGTGCGACACGCATGGGCGAGTCTGCCGGATGCCGTGTCGTGGATCGTGTCGTCCGGCGGGGTCGCAGTCCTTGCCCACCCCGGACGCTATGGTCTGCGTCGGGCTCGCCAGCGGGCACTGTTCGACGAGTTTCGTGCGCTCGGGGGCGTCGGCGTCGAGGTCGTGACCGGCAGTCATTCCCGGGAGCAGGTACAGGTGGCCGCGCAGCTGGCTGTGGAATCGGGGCTCCTCGCTTCGGCGGGGAGCGACTTTCACAGCCCCGAAGAGAGTTGGCTCGATCTGGGGCAACTCTCGCCGATGCCCGACGAATGCAGGCCGCTCTGGCACGATCCGCGATATTCCTGGCTGCAGTAGCGAGCGGAGGCAGGCGTGGCACAGTATCTGGCGGTCCATCCTGACGATCCTCAGCCGCGGTTGATCCGCCGCGCAGGGGAGATCGTGCGTGCCGGCGGCGTCATCGCCTACGCAACCGACTCCTGCTACGCCCTGGGCTGTCGTATCGGAGACAAGGAAGCGGCGGACCGCATACGCGCCATTCGGGAATTGCCGGATACGCATCATCTGACCCTGGTGTGCCTGAATATCGGGCAAGCCGCTCAGTATGCCCGGATCGACGACATGCGTTTTCGGACGATGAAGCGGGTGACACCGGGGAGCTACGTTTTCATACTCCCCGCCACGAAGGAGGTGCCGCGTCGACTGCAGCATCCGAAGCGCAAGACGATTGGCATTCGGGTGCCGGATCATCCAGTCACCCGGGCGCTCCTCGAAGAGCTGGATGAGCCGCTGTTGAGCAGCACGCTGCACCTGAAGGGCGACGACTATCCTCTGAACGACGCGGACGAGATTCGCACGCGCCTGGACAAGCGCCTGGATCTGGTCCTAGACAGCGGGGCGTGCGGCATCGAGCCGAGCACCGTCGTGGATCTCACGGGCGAAGCGACGCAGGTCGTGCGGCGCGGGCGCGGGCCGACCGCCGGTTTCGGTTGGGTCGGAGGCGATTGATGGCCGCAGGCGGCATGGCCCGCATCGGTCGAGTTTCGGCAATGGACGATTGATCATGTATTCAGACCGCGTTTTGTCCGGCATGCGCCCGACAGGCAACCTGCACCTCGGCCACTATCACGGCGTGCTCAAGAACTGGGTCAAGCTTCAACATCAGCATCAGTGTCTGTTTTTCGTCGCCGACTGGCATGCGTTGACGACTCACTACGATTCGCCGGGAACGATCGAGCACAACACGCGTGAAATGCTGATCGACTGGATCGCCGCCGGGGTGGACCCGGAGAAGGCCATTCTTTTCGTGCAGTCCAGGGTGCCCGAGCACGCCGAACTGCATCTGTTGCTCTCGATGATCACCCCCTTGGGCTGGCTCGAACGGGTACCCACCTACAAGGAGCAGCAGGAGAAGCTCTCCGAAAAGGATCTTTCGACGTACGGGTTCCTCGGGTATCCCTTGCTGCAGAGCGCGGATATTCTGATCTACCGGGCGAACATGGTCCCGGTGGGGGAAGACCAGGTGCCCCACGTCGAGTTCACCCGCGAAATCGCGCGGCGCTTCAATCATCTGTTCGGCAAGGAACCTGGCCACGCCGAGCTGGTCGATGCAGCTGTAAAGAAACTCGGCAGCAAGCGGTCCAAGGTTTATGTGGATCTGCGCACACGCTACCAGGAGAAGGGGGATGCCGATGCGTTGACCTCGGCCCGAATCCTGCTCGACGAAGCGCAGAACCTGGGTTCGGCCGACCGCGAAAGATTGTTCGGGCACCTCGAGGGGCGCGGGCGCGTGATCCTGACCGAGCCCGAGGCTCTGCTGACGGAAGCTTCCCGTATGCCGGGGACCGATGGTCAAAAAATGTCAAAGTCGTACGGCAACACGATCGGGCTGCGCGAACATCCCGATTCGGTCGTGAAAAAGATCCGCACGATGCCCACCGATCCGGCGCGCGGAAGGAGAACGGATCCGGGTGACCCCGAGAAGTGCCCGGTGTGGCAGTTCCATCTCGTCTATTCGGACGAGGGGCGCAAGCAGTGGGTAACAGCCGGTTGTCGTAGTGCCGGAATAGGATGTATCGAGTGCAAGCAGCCGGTGATCGATGCGGTGCTGGATGAACAGCGGCCGATGCTGGAGCGGGTGGAGGCCTATGTGCGTGAGCCGGAGCGGCTGAATCGGATCATCGAGGAGGGGCAGGTGCGGGCTCGGGCCATTGCCAATGAGACGATGCGGGATGTGCGGGGAGTGATGGGGCTGGGCGGGTAGCTGATTGTCTTTGCGGTTTCCGGTTTCAGCCGGGCGATGATGTGCCGATATTCCTTGTTCTGCGGGGAAGCGTCGCGATTGAATCTTGATCTGATTTTGCGCGAAACCAACTGTGCCCCTCGCTTGATGAGCCCGAGTAGCACCGACCGCAGGGCATGACTTTGCCGCCCCGCGCAATGGAGATGTCGTTTGTCACTGCTTGATCGTACCAACACCGTTAGCAAGGATAGTCCGACCAGTCTGCTTGGCGAGCCTGACCCGCAGGCGCCTCG
>JBIKKL010000630.1:0-3222 GCA_044360365.1 Burkholderiales bacterium
ACAGGGTGAAGTCTAGATACTCGGATTCCTGCCGATATACGCCGCTGGATGGTCGTTTGTTCATGCGGGGCGAGTACCCGAGACTTCGGCGAGACGTCCCTCGTGATGATATGTGCAGGCCATGGGAGTATGCGTTGAGCGGTCCGAAGGCCATTGAATACGATCTCGTGTCGGCACTGCTCGACACGGCCTGGGGTGCGTACCAGGCGTCCCGTCAACGCCGGTACGAAGAAGCCTATCGCGAGCAGGCGGCGGCCGACGAGCGTGCGCGTGAGCGCCAGGCGCTGGCCCAGCGTCGCGAAGAGGAGCGTCGCGCTCGCGAGGAAGCACGCACTCGTGCCGAGCGGGCGGCGGAACTCATGGGGCTCGTGCACGTGCAGGAGCGCCGTCTGGAACAGGCCCTGCAATTGGCCGAGGAAGCCCGCAAGCGCCATCCCCAGGCGGTGCTGGCCGTCCCGGGGATGCCGGCGCCGGTGTCGAATCCCGAGGATCCGACCGCCGTGCAAGGCTATCTCGATCGACTCGAAGCCGTGATCCGCACCGTCGATTCGGGAATCCGCGAGCAGGCCGCTCGTGCTGCGGGCGACCAGGGGCTGCGGGCGCTCATGGACGTGCTGTCCACGACGGTCGGGGGAGAGCCTCGCAGCGCCGCCGAGCTGCTGGCGCTTTATGCGTCGCAGGTACGCGTGCTGGCCCGTCCTGCGGCGAGCCTGGCGATGGACAGGCAGGCGACCGCCGAGCGCATCCTCGGTCGTCTGAGCGGGCTCGATGAGGCAGAGATTCCGATCGAACTCGATGTGCTCATGCGCAAGCTGATCGAAGCGCCGTCCGACGAGCGCGCGGAAATGCTCGCCCTGGAACTGCGCGCCCAGGTTCAGCGGACGAACGAGGCGCGCGAGCAAGCGCTGGAGCAAGCGCAGGAGAACCGAAAGCGCGAGATCGCGGGTGTGCTGGTGGCTGAAGTGCTTTCCGATCTCGGCTACGAAGTCGAGCCCATCGCGGAAACCCTGTTCGTGAGCGGCGGCGTGGCGCACTTCCAGCGCGCCGAGTGGGGCGACTACTATGTACGCATGCGTGTCGATCCTGCCACTCGCAACATCAATTTCAACATGGTGCGAACCTCCGAATCCGCCGATCCGCCCGATGCCGGGCAACGCAAACGCGACGAAGAGATGGAGGCGACCTGGTGCGCCGGCATGCCGAAGCTGCTGGGTGAACTCGCGGCTCGCGGCATCGATGCCCGCAGGATTCGTGAACTCGATGCCGGGGCGGTACCGGTCCAGGTGGTCAAGCCCGAAACCGTCGATCCGGATCTGCGCGCGCACAGTGCACCGGCCCAGACTGCATCGGCGCCTCGCGAAATGGCGCGGCCGCTGCGCAAATAGCGCCCGTTCCCCATGCCTGCCCCCTGAATTGAAAACATGACCATCGAAGCGAACCCCGAACCCATGGAATTGCCGAAGTGGCTGGCCGATCTCGATCGCTTGCTTGCAATCCGCTCGCATTTCGTGCTCTTCGGCAATATCCGCGATACGTTCCTCATCGATCTCGGCGGTGCGCCCACGCTCGCGCCGGTCATGCGATCGATCTGGCTGCGGCTCAAGCAGCGCGGCTACGCGTATCTCGTGGTTTGGGATCGGGTCGACGGCATCAGCGTCTACCCAAGGGAGGCGGCCGCCCAGCGCGACGCGTCGAGCATGCTCGGGCTCAAGCTCAAGGACGACGGCACCATGGCCGCCAGTCTCGACGCACTCTATGAGGTCATGAAGCGTGCGGTCGCGCTGCGCGAAGCCCGAGTGGCCGTCGTCGTCGATTTCGCGTCCCGTATATCGGCCAACCCCGGGGCACCGGGGGCAGAGGAACAGCGGTTCTTCGTCGGCTGCGAAAAGCTGTCGCTCGGCGCAGCGCCCGTGATACCAAAACCGCCCGCACCTGCGCCAGGGGCGCCTGCTGCCGTGCCGGGGGCACCGGCGACGCCGCTCTTCAATCCCGTCATCTGGCTGGTGAATCGCGAGCAGGATCTGCCGTCCTGGTTCATCATGGATTCCGAGCGCGTATCGACCCACGTCGTCCCCCGACCGGATTACCAAACGCGACTGTCGGCCGCGAAGGTGCTCGCTCCGCTGATGTTCGGACACGAGACCGCAGACGAGAAGACGCGCGCCGGGTTCGCCAGAGATTTCGCCGACAATACCGACGGCATGACACTCACCAGCATGGGCGATATCGTCCAGCTCGCAGGTCAAGGCAACGTGAAACTCGGCGACATCGACGACGCCATCCGCTGCTACAAGGTCGGCGCGATCGACAATCCCTGGAAGAAGAACTACCTCAAGGACAAGATCCGCACGGCAATGACCGCGATCGAGGATCGCGTGAAGGGCCAGACCCAGGCCGCGACCAAGACCGTCGACATTCTCATGCGCTCCGTGACCGGGTTGACCGGCGCACAGGCGCGCTCCGGCTCCGGGCGTCCGCGCGGCATCCTGTTCTTTGCGGGGCCCACCGGCGTGGGCAAGACCGAGTTGGCGAAGACGCTCACCCAGATCATCTTCGGCGACGAGCGTGCCTACATACGCTTCGACATGAGCGAGTTCGCGGAAGAGCACAACAGCGCGCGCCTGCTCGGTGCACCGCCCGGCTACGTGGGCTACGACGCCGGCGGCGAACTGACCAATGCGATGCGCGAGAAGCCTTTCTCCGTCGTGCTTTTCGACGAGATCGAGAAAGCGCATCCGCGGCTGCTCGACAAGTTCATCCAGATCCTGGAGGACGGACGGCTCACCGACGGGCGCGGCGACACGGTGTATTTCTCGGAATCGATCATCATCTTCACGTCGAACCTCGGCATCTACGTCGAGGGTCCGGACGGGCGCCGCGTGCAGAACGTGCGCCCGGGCGATTCGTACGAGACCGTGGAGCGCAACGTCCGCGACGCGATCTCGAACCACTTTCGCTATACGCTCGCGCGTCCCGAGATTCTCAATCGCATCGGCGAGAACATCGTCGTCTTCAGTTTCATCGTGCCGGAGATCGGCATCCTGATCCTCGACGGCATGGTGCGGAACATCGCGCGTCGGGTGGAAGAGGAGCACGGCGTGAAGCTCCAGATCGCGCCGGCGGCACGCGCCAAGCTGATCGACAACTGCCTAGCGGATCTGTCGCTCGGTGGCCGCGGCATCGGCAATCAGCTCGAAACCGCACTCATCAATCCGTTGGCGC
>JBIKKL010000081.1:0-11661 GCA_044360365.1 Burkholderiales bacterium
GACGATCGCGGCGCGATTGCGCAGACTCATGCGGCGCCCGGGTGCAAAGGGTCAGCTTTTCGAATCCGGCTCGTGGGCGCGAACGACGCCGTCGGCGATCAGCTTTTCGATCTCCTGCATGCTGAGCCCGGCTTCGCGCAGCACATCGATACTCTGTTCGCCGACGTGCGGCGTCGGCCGGTGATTGACGGCAGGCGTTGCCGAGAAGTGCATCGGCAGCTTCATGGTGCGCACGGGGCCCTCGGTGGGATGCGGCTCGATCTGGAAGAAGTCGACGTCGGCGAGGTGCGGATCCTTCAGCAGCGTATCGATGGTATGCATGGGCGAAGCGGGGATGTCGGCCTTTTCGAGCATTTCGAGCCACTCGGCGCTGGTGCGATGCGCGAGCTCTTCCTCGGTGATGCGATAGACCTCTTTCAGATTCGCGGCGCGCGCCGAACGTTCGCTGAAGCGCGGATCATCCTTCAGTTCCGGCCGGCCGACGAGATCACAGAAATCGAAGAACATCCGATCGCTCGACGCCATGACGCAGATGTAGCCGTCCTTGGTCTTGTAGGGGCGCCGATCGAGCAGGCGGATCTTGTTCTTCGTGTGCACCGGCGGTTCGAAATAGTCGTCCCAGATGTGTTCCGACAGGACGAATTCCGCCATCGTTTCGAACATGGGGACTTCGACTTGCTGCCCTTCGCCGGTACGAGCGCGATGCAGCAGGGCCGCGAGCACGGCGTTCGCGAGGAACACGCCCGTGACGCGGTCGGCGACGTTCACCGGCACGAACTGGGGCTTGCCGGAGATCTGCCCGGCGAGCGCGGGCAGGCCGCTCAGGCCCTGAATGACGTCGTCGTAGGCCGGGCGACCTGCGTAACGGCCCTTGCTGCCGAAGCCGACGGCGTAGCAATAGACGATATCCGGCTTCACCTTGCGGACCGCCTCGTAGTCCAGGCCCAGTCGGGTTATGGCCTGCACGCGCGCGTTGTGTACGACGGCATCGGCCGTCGCCGCCAGTCGCAGGAATGCTTCGCGGCCAGCGGGATCCTTGAGGTTGATCGACAGGGCGCGTTTGGCGCGGTTGAGCACCATGAAGGTCGCCCCCATGCCCTTGTGCCGCGAGGGGCCGGAATACCGGCGCCCTTCGCCCTCGATCGTCTCGATCTTGATGATGTCGGCGCCCATGTCGCCGAGGATCTTGGTCGCATAAGGGCCGAGCAGTACGGTGGTGATGTCGAGGATGCGCATCCCGGCGAGCGGGCCGGTGGGGTGGTGGGCTTGGCGGTGTGGCATGGTGTCTATCCCTGGCGGACGAAGGCTTGGATCGGCAGGGGGAGAGGGGCCGACGCCACGACGGATGTCGCACTCGGGTCCGCGGCTTCGATTCTCATGAACTCTCCTCCGGCATCATTGTATTGTCGTTCGCGCCGATGCGATGTCGCAGTGACGCAAGATTTCAAACGCCCGATCGGGCGAACTGCGGCAACTTGTGTTCGCCGCGCGCCTCGAAGCACACGCGGACCCGGTCGCCCAGGGCAATCTCGCGTGCCCCGGCACCGACGATGTTCGCCATCATGCGCGGGCCTTCGGCAAGATCGATCAGCGCGACGATATAAGGCGTCCGGACTGAAAATTCCGGCGAAGGTGCCCGATGCATCACGGTGTACGTGTAGACGCTTCCCTCGCCGCTTGCCTCTACCCACTCCAGGTCGTCGGACCAGCATTCGGGACACAGGTGACGGGGCGGGAAGTGATGTCGACCGCACGCAGCACACCGGCGAAGCACGAGTTTATGGGCGCTTGCGCTCGACCAGTACTCGATGCTGTCGGCATCGACGTGCGGCTCGGGGAGCGGCGCCCGCTCGGGCACGGATGCGTTCATGATTGAACGTCAGGCGCAAACGCGCGCTGCGGACTGCGCCCACGCAGTGTCATGCGTGACGGTCCAGGATCGAAACGGCCGAGCGAACAGGTGTTCATCATACGGACGTCGCAGTCGATGCTGCGCTGGGCGGATGCGCATCGCAGTGTGTTCGACCGGTTGCGGCAAGCGGTCAAAATGGACTGTCGAGTATAGCCGTGCCCCGGTCCGTTGTCAGATCGGTTTTCCTCGATCCGCGGTGCCTTCGATCCGGCCTCGCGGACTATAATCATCGGCAGTCGCACGGGCGTGTCAGCGCGCGTGCGGCAAGCGTTCTGACTGCATCGAAGCCAGCCGGGTTCGATTTCGCGAACGTGCGATCGCACCTGATCGGCCTCTTGTGTTCGAGGAGAGCATCGGATGAGCGGGAATCTGCCCACAGTACGCCTGGCGCGAAGCGACGACGCGTCGACGATCGCTCGTATGTCGCGGGACTACATCGAGTCCGGTCTCGGCTGGTCATGGCGGCCTCAGCGCGTGCTCGGTGCGATCCGGGATCCGAACACGCTCGTGATCGTTGCCGGCGAGGATGCCGTACAGGGCTTCTGCGTCACCCAGTTCGCAGAAGAGATCGGTCACCTGAGCCTGTTGGCGGTCGATGCGAAATTGCGCCGGCGGGGATTGGGCCGGCATCTGTTTCACTGGATGCTGGGCAGCGCGCGTGCGGCGGGTCTGGCGACGATACACGTCGAGATGCGCACGACGAATCTCCTGGCACGAGCCTTCTATCGCTCGCAAGGTTTCGAGGACGCCGGTCTCGTGCCAGGGTACTACCGGGGGCTTGAGTCGGCGCTGCGCATGGTGCTCGGGTTGCGGGCTCGCGATTTGCCCGAGGTGACCTGGGAACTGCCGCTCGAATGGCGGCGCCCCGAGGATTCCTGACCGTGGCGGGCAAGAAGGCTGCTGCGAAGCCGACCGGGGCAGCTTCGCCCGTGGGATTCATCGGCGTCGGTCGGATGGGCACACCCATGGTTCGACGTCTCGTTCGGGCTGGTCACGCCGTGCTTGCGTGGGACAACGATCCCGC
Source organism: Burkholderiales bacterium (assembly GCA_044360365.1). GTDB lineage: Bacteria > Pseudomonadota > Gammaproteobacteria > Burkholderiales > WYBJ01 > WYBJ01. The sequence goes on from JBIKKL010000081.1 coordinate 2,937, forward strand.
GGCCCGGCGGCGGGCAAAAGCGGCGGGCGCCTCGGTGGCTCGGTCCGTTCGGGACGTCGGCGACCACTGCGGTATCGCGATGGTGTGCCTGCCCACGCCGCAGATCATCCGCGAGGTGGCGCTCGGCGCCGAGGGGCTTGCGCAAGGCGGATCGCTTCGAACCTACATCGATCTGTCGACCTGCGGCACCGACACGTCACGCGCCGTGGCGGCGGGTCTCGCGGCCAAGCGCATCGTTGCAGTCGATTCACCGGTCACAGGCGGCATATCGCGGGCGAGCGACGGCACGCTGGCAGTCATTGTTTCCGGGCCGATGGCGGCGGTTCGCAGCGTGCGCGGCCTGCTCGGGTGCTTCGGGGCCGTGCATGTCGTGGGGCGCGAGGCCGGCCAGGCGCAGACGCTCAAGGTGATCAACAACCTGTTGGGGGCGGTGGCGCTGGTGGCGAGTTCGGAAGCATTCGTGATGGGGGTCAAGGCGGGCCTCGATCCGGACGCGATGCTCGCCGTGATCAATGCAGGCAGCGGACGCAATTCGGCCACGCTGGACAAGTTTCCGCGCTCGGTGCTCACGCGCAAATTCGACTTCGGCTTTCCGATCGCGCTCTACTGCAAGGACATTCACCTTGCACTCGCGGAGGCCGAGCGCCTCGGGGTGAATCAGTTCATGGGCAGCACGGCGGCCCAGTTCTACGACTACGCACGCCACCGCGGCGGCGGGCAGGAAGACTTCACGGCCATCATCCGCTACTTCGAAGACATGGCAGGCGTTCGCGTGGCGGGTCGAAAAGCGGGACGCCGTACCGGATAGGCCTTCGCGATCCTCAGGATCTGCTCTTGCGCAGGACCTTCGCTGCGAATCCCAGGCAGATGGCGTTGATCCAGAATACCGGTCCCACGCCGAGTGCAGTGCCGATGGCGCCCGACGCGATGGGTACGATGAAGTGGGTGAAGTGATTCACCATCAGCCGCACGCCATTGGCTTCCCCGGCGCGTGCCGCAGGCGACCGGCTGTAGGTGATCATCATCGACAAGGGCTGTCCGAGCCCGAGGGTCATGCCCAGACCGACCGATAGCACGCATAGCGCGTAGACGTTTTCGAAGAACGGAAAGATCACGAACAGCACGGCTGCGATCGCCATGGCCCAACCGAGGAGGCCGGTCTCGGTCAGGCGGGCGACGAGCGGAGGCAGGAAGTAGCGTACGCAGAAAGCCGCTGCGCCGAAGATGCCGAGCACCATGCCGATGGCGACGGGGCTCAGTCCGATTTCGTGTCCGTAGACCGGCAGGTAGAACGTAAACAGGTCCCACCCGGTGACGACGAGTCCGCTCGTTATGAAGCTTGTCCGCAAGGGCTTGTCGCGCAGCAGTTCGGTGACGCTCGAACGCGCGGTTTCGCCTGCGCCTGCAGCCTTCAAGCGGGCGAGACCACGCATGAACGGCAGGGCGAGCGCCGGGATCCCCGCGAGCAGCGCGAAGACGAGGTAGGTGTTCACCGAGCCGAGATACTGGATCGCGAACCCCCCGATCAGCGGCGCAACGAGCGTCGAGACGGAGTAGCCCTGGCTCAATATGCTGAAGTTGCGCGCGCGGTTCTGCGACGTGCTCATCAGAGCGACGAGGCTTTGGACCGACACGTTGAAGAAGATGAAGCCCGCGCCGCTGACGATTGCGCAGACGTACAGGGCGTTCATCGATTCGAAGGCGTACGCGATCAACAGGGCGAGGGTGCCCAGCACGGCCCCCAGGATCATCAGCCGGACGGGGCCGTGGCGATCACAGGCCTTGCCCGCTTCGATGGCCAGAAGCAGAGAGAGAAGAGCGTACAGCCCGGCGAGTACGCCGACCTCGAACGGGTTCGCTCCGAGATGCAGGGCGAAGAGCGAGCTCACGAGACGGCTGCCGATGTAGCAGCCGTGGGCAAGCACCGAGAAGAGGGTGACGAGATAGACCATGGGGGCGTCGCAATGTCGATCGTGCGACGGCGGGAGGAACGATGAAAACGACGCGCGGATTGCGCTGCGCGTCAATCGATCGCAGGGGCGGCAGCGCTCAAAATTTCGTCGCCCCTCGCATGTGCAGGCATGTCGGCCTCAGCGCAACTCCTGGCCCGTCAGCTTTTCCAGCACGCGTACGATCTCGGTATGATCCGAATTCCCGCCGAGGGATTTCTCTGCGTCGTTCCACAACGGCACGCAATGGCTTCCCAGCGGCATCGGTGCGTTCACCTGTTCCGCGAGTTCGAGGGCGGTGCGCAGGTCCTTCGCCATGAGAGCGATCGAGAATCCGGAGCCGAACGTCCGCGACATGACGAACTGCTCGAACTTGACCTCGGTGCTGTTGTTCTTGCCGGTCGACGCGTTGATGACTTCGAGCGCCTTGTGCGGATCGAGACCGAAGCGCTGGGCTGCGACGAGACCTTCGGCGGCAGCGAGCAGCCCTGTCGCGGAAACGTAGTTGTTGATCGCCTTGATGGCGTCCCCGGCGCCCAGCTCACCGACGATGAAGAGTTGTGCACCCATCGCGGAGAGGACTGGCCGGCAGCGCTCGATCACGGCCGAGTCGCCGCCGATCATCACGGCGAGCTGGCCCGTGATGGCCCGACGCACCCCTCCCGAGACCGGGGCGTCGATCATGTGGATACCCCGCGCGGCGAGTTCTTCGCCAAGCTTGCGGGTGCCCATCGGTGCCGACGAACTCATGTCGATCAGCACCGAGCCGCGAGCGAAACCGGCTGCGAGCCCGGAATCGGGTGCGCCTTCGCGACCGAGGGCCACTTCACGCACGATCTTCCCGTCGGGCACCATGGTGATCACGACGCGACAGGCGCGTGCCAGCTCGGCGAGATCTTCGTACACCGGCGCATCGAGCTCCTTGCTCATGGCCTGCACAGCTTCCTTGTTGACATCGTTCAGCGCGAGCTGGAAACCGGCCTTCTTCAGGTTGCGGGTCATGGGTATGCCCATCTTGCCTAGGCCGATGAAGCCGATGCGCTCGGGCGGCGAGAACGTGTCCGACATGAAATCCTCCGGTAGGTGCAGGGTATGAGAGCCTCGAATGGTAGCACCGACGGGGCGTACCTCCGACGGGTCTGCCGTGCACTGCGCCGGGCGGTCGAATGCAGGCCCTGGCGTGGCATAATCGGCCGATCTGCTGCCATGTGTCGTGAGACTCCCCAATGAAACAACTGAAACTGCCGGCCGTCTTCATGCGCGGCGGGACGAGCAAGGCAATCGTCTTCCATCAGAAGGATCTGCCGGCCGACCGTGCACTGTGGGACGACATCTTTCTCGCAGCGATCGGCAGCCCCGATCCCAGCGGTCGTCAGCTCGACGGTATGGGCGGCGGGGTCTCGTCGGTCTCGAAGGTTTGCGTGGTCGGGCCATCCTCCCGACCCGATGCGGATATCGATTACACGTTTGCCCAGGTCCTCGTGAAGGACAGGCGCGTCGATTATTCGGGCAACTGCGGCAACATGTCCTCGGCGATGGGGCCGTTCGCAGTCGACGAGGGCCTCGTGACAGGCGGCGGCGGCGAATCGGTCGTTCGCATTCACAATACCAACACGAAGAAGATCATCCGTTCGCGCTTCGGCATGGATCAGGGCCAGGCCGCAGTCGATGGCGAGCTTTCGATTCCCGGCGTCTCCGGCACGGGCGCGCCCGTGCGCCTGGAGTTCCTGAGTCCCGGCGGGGCGACGACAGGCAAGCTGCTGCCGACCGGCAACGTCCTGGATACGCTGGATGTGCCTGGCGTCGGACGTATTCGCGTCTCGATGGTGGACGCAGCGAACGCATGCGTGTTCGTGCGCGCGCAGGACGTCGGCCTCACGGGCATCGAGATGCCCGAAGCGCTCGATGCCGACACCGCAATGATGGCCAAGCTGGGGGCCATCCGGCTGGCGGCCTCCGTTGCCATGGGGATTGCCCCCGATGCGCAAAGTGCGGCCAGGAAGACCACGGTGCCTTTCGTCGGCTTCGTGTCGGCGCCGCAGGAATCGAAGTCGCTCGCAGGCGATGTCATCCACGCCGGCGCGATCGATCTCGTCGCTCGCATGCTGTCGAACGGTCAGACGCATCGTGCTCTTCCATTGACGGCGTCTCTGTGCATGGCGGTGGCCGCGCGGCTGCCGGGCAGCGTGGTTCATGAGTGTGCTCGCTCCACCGACGACGTCAACGCGCCGTTGCGAATCGGCATGCCATCCGGTGTGCTCGTCGTGGCGGCCAGCGTGAAGCAGTCGGAAGGCCGATGGGTCGCCGAGCAGGGTGCTTTCTACCGAACCGCCCGTCGGCTCTTCGAAGGATCGGTCTACGTGCGTGCCTCGCATGTCGGCGCGCTCGTCGATGCGCCCGGCGCGGCAGCGGTGCGCTAGCCTTTACGGGGCGTCGTCACGTGGTCATCCTCCTCTACTTCTTTTCGAGCCTCTTCATCGTGCTCGGCTTTCTCATGCTCTTCACGTACCGACAGATGAAGCGCTGGGAATTCATCCTCCTGTCGTTCGTTTATGCGGGCTCCGGTGTGGCGGCCGGCGCGTCCCTGCAGTGGTGGCCGCTGGTTGCAGGCTTCGTCACGGTGTGGCTGCTCAAGTTCGCGGGATACGACGCGGACAAGATCGTCCAGCAGCAGCAAGCCGCTCGCGAGCGGGCGCAGAGCGCCTCGGAGTCGAAGCCGGGCCAGTAGGGCAGCCGATGCCGGGAATCGGGCGGCGGCCTACTTCTCGGCGGGCGTGGCCAGCAGCGAAAGCTCGATGCGCTCGTAGTCGTAGCCGGCCTCGATCACGCGTACGAGCCTGGCGGCGTGCCAGCGACGGTCGAACGAGATCATGCAATCCATCTCGCCGGTGAAGGTGCCGCGTTCGAGCAATACGAACGCATCGGTCGTGCTGTGCACCAGGATGGCATCGTGATGAACGTCGGTGGTGCCGGCAACGGCGACCCAGGCGTTTGCGCCGTCGCCTGTGCCGATACGAATGCGGGCACAGATGCCGGTGTTGCCCAGGGTTTGCATGCCGATCGACAATTTCCCCTGCGCCGAGCGGCTCAGGCGCCGGATGACAGACAACTGCCAATCGAGGCTGTCGATGCGGCGGTATCCGATCAGCATGCCGACTCGTCCCCAGCCGCCATGGGAAGATGCCGTCGCGCCCAGTCCGCTCGCGCTGATGTCCGAGAGCGTCCAGCGCTCGGTCATCTGGCGGTCGCCTTCGAGCTCGAACTTCTGCAGCGTTTCCATGGGAGAGGCCGATGGCGACGCGCTTGACTGCGCGGCAAGCTCCGCCATCGTCGCATCGACGGAGCCGAACCGTACCCGGCCGAACAGCTTGTGATCGTAGGGCGTGTTGTCTTCGTAGCTGAGACTTCCACCTGTTTTGGCGTATTCGGTGGCCGCGATCATGCGTCGGACCTGAGCCACGCCGTGTGTCACGAGGATTTCTCCTTCCGCCTGATCGCGACGCTGGCGGCGCTGCGGCGGTTCGATCGACCAATGGCTGAGCAGCAGTTCGAGCAGCGTTCCGTAGGCGGCGCGCTCAATGCGTTGGGCGCCGAGCCACTCGGGCAGCGTGTGGGTTTGCTTGAATTCCTTCTGCAGGCCGGCGAGCTTGGCATAGGCGTTCGATACCCCGAAGAAGCGCATTCCCGGTCGGGGCTTGAGTCCCTTGACCCAACGTCTGACGACGGGGCTCGCACCGGGCTCGACGACGAACGGGGTTGCTTCGCGCGGGGCATCGGAGAATTGATACGAACCGGCGAATCGGCGCAGGATGAGTTCGAGCACCGCGATCTGCGGCGGCAGCAGGTTGGGAATCGGGGCGGCGTCGAGCATCAGCGCGAGGAGCAGTTCCCGCTCTACGCTGCTCTGGAAGCCGCACCGCGGGTAGAGTTCGACCAGGGTATGCGTGGCTCCGATGGACGCCGACCAGGCCACCAAACCGAAGAGGTTGTCCCAGTACCCGCTATCGACATCGCGATACCTCATTCGAAGCAGCGTCTTGAATCGAGCGAGTGCAGCCGTCGACCGACATGTGATGAGAACGGCGTCGGCATGGGCGCTTTCCCCCTGCGGATCGTTGTTCAATGCTTCGAGGCAGACCCGGTATCCGGCGTATAGGTTTCGGGAGTAGCGGCTCAACGCGAGCCAGGCCGGATCGGACAGTTCTCGCCCCCGGTCATCGCTGATCAGCGATTGTGCAATGGCGGCGAGCGGTTCCTGCGCCCGTTCATCGAGCGTCTTCAATGCATGTCGCAGGCGATCGGGGGGGATTTCCAGGCTGCGCGCCTGTTCGAATTGCTCGCCGATCGCCTCCAGTGTGCGGGCCGGCAATGTCGTCGGCAAACCGTCGATGAAGTTGCGCAGCCCGACGTCGGAACCCAGGCTTTCAGGATCTTCCTCGGGCGCAGTGAACTGCTTGGCGAGCCATTTGAACATGCGTTTCGACGCCGGTTCTTCCGTATCCGTGTCCGGCTGCGATTGCCTTGCGACCGACGATGAATCGTACCAGTGCATTGCCATTCCGTAAAATCGAACTGCGCGACCGGGCGTCGTTTCTGCCCGACGGTCGCAGTTCGATTTACGACGCTGAAAACGAGGTCCTAAATGGGGGATTGCGAAGCATCCTGGCTGCCGGATCCTTCGCGTACGGGAGTTTCGGCGTTGGGGCGGTCGGGATGCGTAGGCGTTGAAAACACAACGAAACGGATCATGCGCGTCCGCTTCGAGCGACCGCTCGCTCAAGGTGTTTCAATAGCAAAGCGTCTGGCGGCCGCGACTGCGACAGATCGTGCCATCCGTGCCGTAGGTCGAGGTGCCCTGCTGCGTGTAGCGGCTGCCGTCGTCCCCGGTCAGGCTGCGGCCACGTCGAGCATAGGTGCTGCCGTCGGAGCCCTGGATCTCGTCACCCACCGCCCGATACCTCGTGCCGTCGTCGCACTGCACGGACTGATAGCCGATATCGCGGCACGACCGCTCGGATCCGCGTTGCGGTTGCGGGAGCGGATCGAACTCGGGGATTTTTCGGTATTCCCAAGGAGGGACCGGATTCGCCTCCCGCCAGAGGCCCTGGCGGCCGTTCCTGGCCTTCGAGCATGCCGCCTGATAGGTTTCGCGCGTATTTACGGGCAGCATGGATGCATCGCTCGGATCGCACCATGCGAGTCCCGCCGAGATCAGTATCAATCCGACGTCGTGGCCATCCATCTCTACGCGTCCGTGCGTGCGGCCGTCCGTGCCCGAGCCATCGACGCGAATCTGGATCGCACCGCTGCCCAGCCACTGGGATGCGAGCTGGCGAGCCTCGGACGCAAATCGTTGTCGGCGCTCGGGTGCATCGATACCGGTCAGCTTGAGGCGCCTGAGCTTCCCTTCGGAATCGAGCATTGCGAATGCCGTGCCGCTCGAATAGGCGACGACCTTCCCGCTTATCGACGACGTTGCGGGTGCGGTTGTCGGCTGGGCGTGGATAACGGACGCACACGGGAGCATGAGCATCGCTGCGGCCACGATGCATCCAAGACCTGTTCCCATCGCGATTCCTGGTGCGTTGCGGTCCCGGCCTCCGGCATGCGCCCGAGGCCGGAGAGGTATGCGAACTGTCCCCGAACGGCTGCGCTCCGGCAGTGCCGAAACGGTCATGTGTGGCGCCCCCGAGACGAATCGAACGTCCGACCTACCCCTTAGGAGGGGGTAGCTCTATCCACTGAGCTACGGGGGCCGAGCGCGGGATTCTAACTCAGGACGTCCCGGGAATTGTTTCCACTCGTCGTGACGCGGCCGAGGACCGTGAGCGCAACAGCGACGTTCTCGAAGGGTGTGCGCGGCGTCGAACGCCCTTGCATTCGTTCGCTGGTTCGGCGCTATCATTGCCGCGTCGGACTTCACGAGCGAGTGACAATATGATCGGGTCGATCGACCATGTCGTGCTCACCACCCGGGACGAGCTTCAGTGCATCGACTTCTACACGCGGGTGCTCGGCATGACCGAAGAGCGTTATGGTGCGAATCGCCTTGCACTGCGATTCGGTAACCAGAAAATCAACGTTCATCCGCCCGGGCTCGATGCCGAGCTCAAGGCCTCTGAGCCAAGCGCAGGATCGCTCGACCTCTGTTTTCTCGCCGCGGTGCCACTCGACCGAGTCATCGACAGGCTCGATGAGTGCGGCATATCCATCGTCGCCGGTCCGCTTCAGCGAAGCGGTGGCTGCGGTTCGATCCGTTCCGTCTACGTGCGCGACCCGGATGGCAATCTGGTCGAGATTTCGGAACCGCTCCGATAGCCGCGTCGGGCAGATACCCCGGTGGCTGGCGACCATGGCATTGGCCCCTCGCGTCGGATGCGAGGTTCTCGCCGCTTCAGCAGACCGCAAATCGCCCTGCTTTTCGAGGCTTCGGTGCGTTCGCCTCGCGCGTATGGTGAGTATCGAAGCGAGGAAAGGGCGTCAACGTTCGAAGCCTCGTGACCGTTGATGCAGGGTGAGGGTCGGCATCTCGCTGTTGCTATGCGGAACCACGAAACCTGCAATGGGTCCGTGTCTTTCAGAGGTGAGCGACTCGCACGAAGCACTGGCGTGTATCGTCGGCTGACGGGGCAGGGTCAAATGTTCCGGCCCGACAATTGCTTGAATCGAGATGAACTGGAAGCGGGAGTAAGGGTCACGGGAATTGTTATTGCGTCACCGAGTCGACGACGTTTTCCTTGAACGTTGCCGTCGAGCGAGGCCGAATGGCCGGGAGA
>JBIKKL010000631.1:0-3214 GCA_044360365.1 Burkholderiales bacterium
CGGAGGTTGTCGCCGAACGCCCCGTCGTTATCGAGATCGGACGCAGCGATCGAGAACGAAATAGACTCGAATCCGGGCAACCAGAAGTCGAAGTACTCCTTGAAAATGTCGTGCTCCAACACCTCGAAGCTCGCACTGCCGATGCTCGGCGCGAGCAGCGTGGCCTGGAACTGGTCGCCGATGAAGACGCCCGGCACGAACTGAAGCGCACCGTCGCTTTCGACGAACACGCCATCGAACGCAGGCGCGGTCGTATTGGTTGCCAGTACTTCATAGCTGAAGTTATACGTGGCATCCGACCGCGCCGCGCCGACATTCACGCCCGTCGAACTATCGAAGAAGGAGATGGCGGCCTGATTGACGGTCGTCGCACCGATCGCGGCAAGTTGCGCGCGGGACAACCCCTGCACGTCGCTCACGATCTGATATCCCGGCAACGCCACTTCCACGGGCACGATCGTTTCGATCGTCTTCTTGAAGCCGGAAAGGAACTGCACGTCGAAGAGCTTCTTGTAGCCCTTGTATTCGAGGATGGCATTCTGACGCTCGATGTCGGTGAGGTCTTCCCACTCCCGATAGGTCTGGCCGCCCTGCAGTTCCACGTCGTGCAGCCAGGTGACGGCCTGCCCATAGGTGAAGTCGGTGAATCGCTGCTGGATGACCGCGTTCGAGGCATCGAATGCCGCGAACGTCGTTGCCTGCCTCAGCGCCACAGGCGTGGTACTGAAGTTCCGCTGCAGCAGCACGGGCGAGAAGCCCCCTCCGGTAACCGCGGCCGCCTGGCCGAAATCGACATTGCCTTCGGCGAAAGCGGGCGTCAGCGTATCCGAAGACCGCGAGTAGTTGATGACCTGATCGAAGATGTCGAGCAGGATGGGATCGACGACCTCGACTCGGATGCCCGCATCGATGATGAAGATCGAGTCGCCGTCCTGCTTCTTGCCGGCCCAGTCGAGATCCTCGACATCGTAGTCGATGCCCTCGATGAAGTACTCGCGGAAGCGATCGCTTTGCGGCACGTCAGGTCGGTCGGTCCAGTAGCCATCCTGGAAGAGCCGCGTCTCGATCGTGCCGAACTCGCTGCCCACCTTGACCTGGTCGAAGTCCGTCGGCTCGGTGGTGATCGTCGGCACCCAGTGCACCACCGGACGCAGTACGAAGCCATCCTCGACGCGACGATACCCGGTCACGACCTCGATCGTCACGAACTCCTGGCTGAGCACCGGTGGTGCGAACTGCAGATCGTCGTTGGCCGTATCCTCGTAGGCGAGCAGACGCACCTGCCCTGTCGCGTTCAGCTCGACATCGCCCGGCGTCGCAGACCGATAGCCCGCACTGAGCTTGCCCTCGGCAGACACCACGATGCTGCCGTCGGCCGCGTCGAGCCCCGCATTGATCTCGACGTCGCCCGCCGAGAGAACTTCTCCGCGCACGATGACGTGTTCGTCGGCATTGAGCAGCACGCGCGATTGCGCACCGAGACCATCGGCCGTTTCGCCGAGCACGGAGATCGTGCCATACACACCGATGTCGTTCGCATCGATGCGGACTTCGCCCTGCGCTTCGACCAGCGCGCGGAAGAGATAGATCTCGCTCCTCGCCACGTGTACCAGACCATCACCGCTCGCTGCCGATCCGGTGGCCGTGATGACCACTCTGGAATGCTCTGCGCGCGCGCGAGTGGCACTCTCGTCGAGCGCCCACACGTTCTTGCCTTGCAGGTCGATCAGATTCTGCGCAGTCAGCAGTGCATCCGAACGAACGTAGATCTCTTCCGGCGTCTCCACTTCGATCGTGCCGACGCTGACGACGGGTTCGTCGCCCTGAAGCGCGATCCGGCCGATCATGCCGTGGAGTTCGAGGTCCAGATCCCCCGTGATGCGGATGATGCCGGCTTCCCCGGTATCGAGCATGCCGCCGGAGAGTCGCGTCGGCAGCACGATGAACTGGGCACCCGTCGTCGTCCGGGGTGTGCCGCCCAGGACGATCAAACCGTCGGTGAAGCGCGGCCCGCCTTGCCTCGGTGCCTGCAATGTGCCGACCGGATCGGTGACGACGATCGCGGCCCCGACCACCACGGGATTCGAGATCGCATCGGAAACCGACGCGACAGGCACGCCTCGCAGATCCACCAGTTCGCCGCGCGTATTGATGAGGCGCCCCGAAGCATCGATGAGTTGTCCCGTCGCGCTGACTCGGTTGCCGAACTTGTCCGCGAGGAAGAGCGTGCCGAGGCTGTCGACTGCGACGATCGCGTCCGCGCTGTTGCGCAGGCTGCCCGTACCGTCCACGTGATAGATCCGGCCGGCAGCATCGATGACCGTGCGGATCGCACCGACGCCGTTGAGCGGGTTGCCGCCGCCATCGATCAGCAGGCCCGAGGTATCGACCAGATAGCCATCGCTGCTGATCGCACGATCCGACGTATCGAGCAGATTGCCGAAATCGTCCAGACGGTTGCCGAGCGCATTGATGCGCTTTGCGTTGTCGCCGGTACCGTTGAGGTAGTAGCCCTGCGCATCCACGCGATAGCCGAAGCGGTTGACGTAGTCGATGGTCTCGTTGCCGTCGACGTCCGCAGCCGGACCGTTCTGAGCATCGGCCGTCAGGCGACGTCCTTGCGCATCGATGACGAATCCCTCGTCGTCGAGGTACTGCCCCGACGCATCGACGACGAACCAGCGTTGCGTGGCGGCATCCTGCGCGAGCTTGCGGCCTTCGCGGTCGATGTACACCTGTGCGCCCGCGTCGGTCATCGGCACACCCGCCGCGTCGAGCGCAAGGAAGATCATGCCGGCGCCCAGTAGGGCGTTGCCGAGCGCATCGCCACTGCGCTTCGCGGCGCCGTTCGCTTCGACCACGACACGACCGCTGCCATCCGTTTCCAGCAGGAAGCCGAAGCTGTCGACGAGTTCGTCGTTCATGTCGACCGCGAACGCACCCCTGCCAACCACGACGCTGCTCGCATTCACGGTGTCGACCGTGCGCGTGAGCATGTGGTACTGCAACCGGCTGATCAGCGTGCTGATCGCGTTCACGGCAGGCGCGGCGATGTTCGAGCCGGGGGCTTCGGCAAAGCCCAGGGCCGCGACCCCGACCGTGCCGATGCCGTCGATGTGGAATCGTTGTACCCCGGCAATTACGAGCTTGCCGTCGGCATCGAGGGACGCATGCAGGAACTCGCCCGCATTGCGGCCTATGGACGCGGCGCCGT
>JBIKKL010000632.1:0-3209 GCA_044360365.1 Burkholderiales bacterium
GTTTCGATCGGCAAGGGACCGGCGGAACCCGATGCCGCAGTCGCAAAGCGCGAAGACACCGGCAGCGCCCGTCCCGATCAATCCACCAAGGCAGATCCTTCGACGCCCACAAGCACGGATCAAGCGTCCGTCGTAGCCCATGGCGCCGATATCCAGGTCGCGAAGGCCCCGAGCGAGCAATCAAGCCCTCGGGAGTCCGGAGGAGAGCGCCAATCGGCCCAGCAATCAGCCCCCGGCTTTAGATTCGATGTGCCGCAGACCATCGAAGCGAGCGGCCTGATTCAGCACCCCACGGAGGGCACCGCGATAGAGTCGGCGCAGCATGCGCTCGCGCAGCCACCGTCCTACAACCGCGGAAGCCGAACGGCCAGCTTCGACGAGCGTGCGCACGAGCCGTTCGACCGATCGCGCCGCCCCGACGGATTGCCCCCTCCGCATCGCGGGCCGGGCCCGGGTCGCGGTTTCTTCGACGCCGATCAGAATCGGGACGGACATCTAAGCCGCGACGAGTCCTATCGAATCCCGACGCTTGCTCGTCGCTTCGAGCAGTTCGACACCAATGGCGATGGACGCATCTCGCTGCAAGAGTTCGAGCGATTGCGTCATGCTTTGCCTCCACCGCCACAGCCCTTCCCGCGCTGAGCGCCGCATCACCGCACATCGAGCATCGCATCGGCTTCGGCGCAGCCCGTGGCAATTGATCCGAGCGCCACTTCCGCTGCGCTGCTTTCTCCGGTCGACGCACAACCCATGGCGCACCTTTTGCTGTTGTTTTGGGCGCCTCAACACGTTCGTTGACGCAAACCTAAGCCGAGGATGCACCATGAAAAGAGCAGTCTGCCTGATTGCCACGGCACTCGCCTGGGCCACGCCTGCCCACGCCCAGTGGCCCGATAGGCCCGTCCGACTCATCACACCGTACGCCGCCGGCGGCTCGACCGATCTCGTGGCACGCCTGATCGGGACGCACCTCACGGAGCGGCTGGGTCAGCAGTTCGTCGTCGACAACCGAACCGGTGCGGGCACGTTGATCGGCACCGAGATTGCAGCCCGCGCCACGGCGGACGGGCACACGCTGCTCATGGCGACGCCTCCGTTCGTAGTCAACCCATCGCTCTACGGGAAGGTTCCGTACGAACCGGTCCGCGATTTCATGGCCATCACGAACATCGCCGGATCCAGCAACATGCTGGTTGCGCATTCGACCATGGAGGTCGCGACCACGCAGAATCTGATCGCGCGCCTGAAGGCCAATCCAAACAAGTACGCCTATGGGTCGAGCGGCGTCGGCGGTGCAGCCCATCTTGCGATGGCTCTCTTTACGAGCCTGGCGGGCGTCGAGGCAATCCATGTGCCGTACAAAGGTGGCGCGCCCGCCGTGGCCGATCTCGTTGCCGGTCGCCTCGCCTTCATGATGGCCAATCTCACGACAGCGCAACCGCACGTTCGCGCAGGCCGCTTGCGGGGCCTCGCCGTCGGGACTGCCACGCGATCCCTGGTATTTCCCGACTTGCCGACAGTGGCGGAATCCGGGGTACCCGGCTATGAGGCAACCAACTGGAACGGTCTCGTTGCCCCGGCACGCACCCCGCGCACGATCGTGCAGAGGCTGCAGGCAGAGATTGCTGCGAGCCTCAAGGAACCCACACTCGCCGAGCGCATGTTGAAGGCCGGCCTGGAGCCCATCGGCGATACGCCCGAGGCATTCACCCGCTATCTCGCCGATGAAGGCCTCAAATGGGGCAAACTCGTGAAGACGGCGCGGATCCAGCCCCAGTAAGGGCTGCGTCACCCGCATATCGTAACGCGATGCCCGTGGCGCGAATCAGCGTCCTGTGTCGGAGATTCGTGCCATAACAACGCCGAGAATCGACCGCGGCCAGTACGGCGATTCGCCGCGAAAACGGGCACGGATGGGAGCGTCAACCCGAAGATGCCGTTGAGCGCGCCGTCCACCACTGTGCGAGCCAACCGACATTGCCGCCGACGGCGACGATTTCCTGCAGTGCGGGCGCCAACGGCGGAAAATCACGTTCGATGGCTCGCGTTCGATTGACGAAGCGACCGGTGGCGAAATCGACCTCCAGCATGTCGCCGGTCTCGCAGAGAGCCGTCACGCCGTCGCAATCGGTCAGCACGCGCAGCCCGCAGCCAATCGCGGCACGATAGGCAAGGTAGGGCATCGACTCGCACACGAGGCCGAGACCGAGCGCCTGCATCGCGATATAGCCGTTCATTTTCGGGCCCATGCCGAACTTGCGCCCGGCAACGATGATGTCGCCCGGTCGGGCACGCTCGCTGAAGCCCGGATCGGTCTCCTCGAACAGATGCGGGATGAGCTTCTGCGGATCCACCTCGCGTGCGGTGATGAGCCGATCGGGAATGACCCCGCCTGCATGCTGCACGTGATGGCCGAGACGATAACAACGCCCCGCCAGGCTCCAGACGAAATCGCTCATGATGGCTCCACGGCGAAGGTCCGCGGATCGACGATCGCACCGCTGACGGCGGATGCTGCTACAGTCGCCGGACTCCCCAGATAAAGACTCGCCTTCTTCGAACCGAACCGACCGGCGTTGGAATTCGATGCCGTAGAGATCGAGACCTCGCCGTCGTGTACGGGGCCGACGACCGCATCGTTGCACGGCCCGCAACCCGCCGGCAGGAGAATGGCACCGGCCTGCAGGAAGACATCGAGCAAGCCCTCGGCGGACATGCGGCGCGTGCTCGCTTCGGTGCCCGGGGCGACGAAGAGCCTGACGTGATCGGGAATACGCCGCCCCCGCAAGAAGCGTGCGGCGACCACGAAATCCTCGTACATGCCTGACCCGCATGCCCCGAGGAACGCATGACTGATGGCCTGTCCGGTGGCCTCGCCGACATCGACGGCGGTCTGGATGCTGCCCGGAAGAACGACCTGCGGTTCCAGATCACCGATGTTCACAACGGCTTCGTGTTCGTACTGCGCATCGGCATCTGCATAGACTGGCGTGAATGGCTGTTGCCCACGTCCGCGCGCAAACTCGAGTATCGATTCGGAGGGCGGGAAAAAAACGCCGTAGGCCCCGAGTTCGGTCGGTGAGTTGCACAGTGCAGTGCGCTCGCTCAGCCCGAATTGATCGATGTCGCCTGCAAACTCGACGACGCGGTAATCGAAGTCGAAATCCAGCGCACCGCTCCTGACTAGCCGCGCGAGATAGAACCCGATA
>JBIKKL010000633.1:0-3206 GCA_044360365.1 Burkholderiales bacterium
GCGCGTAAGGGCGTTGGGCGTGACCAGCCTGAAGCGCAATCCCGGGCTGCCTGATGTCCCGCCCATCGCGGATACCGTCCCGGGCTACGAGGCGGGGCTCTGGTATGGGCTGTGGGGGCCGAAGGGGTTGCGCCGCGAGGCCGTCGACACCTGGAACGCTGCGATCCGCTCGGGATTCAAGGCACCGGAGATTCGCGAGCGGTTTGCGGCCGAAGGGCTGGAAGCCACCGACGGTCCGCCCGAACAATTGCGCGAGGTCATCGCGGTGGATGTCGAGAAGTGGCGCAAGGTCGTCAAAGCGGCGGGAATCAAAGTGCAATAGAGCGATGAGTGCGGCAACCGCAGAGGTGCGCCGCTGGCAGGACAACAACAGGAGGAGGTCCATGAGTCAGGTGAAACGTTTCACCGGGCTGGCGTTCGCTGCGATGGGCATCGCGTGCCCCTGGCAGTCCGCCCAGGCCCAGGATGCTTACCCCAGCAAACCCGTGCGCATCATTGCGCCCTATCCCCCAGGAGGCACGACCGACGTACTTTGCCGCTTGCTCGCCCAGAAGCTCGGTGCGGCACTCGGACGCCAGTTCGTCGTCGAGAACCGTCCCGGTGCCGCCGGCACCATCGGTCACGAAGTGGGCGCGCGTGCCGCAGGCGACGGCTACACGATCGTGCTCACGACCAAAGGGGCGATGGTGGTCAATCCGCTGCTGTACAAACGGCGCGCCTTCGACCCGATCGCGGACTTCGCGCACATCACCGTCGTGATCTCGGCCGGCCCCGTCCTGACGGTGCATCCGAGCGTTCCAGCAAGGTCGGTGAAGGAGTTGGTGGCGCTTGGCCGGGCCCGCCCGGGCCAGCTCAATTACGGCTCCGGCGGCATCGGCACGACGGCCCACATCGACGGCGAGTTCCTGCAGTCGATCACGGGTGCCAGGTTCGTGCACATCCCGTACAAGGGCGGTGCGGTGGCGTTGACCGACCTCGTCGCAGGACAGACCGACTTCCAGTTCGGCGACATGGTGCCGTCCGTGCCGATGATCCAGTCGGGCAGGCTGCGGGCGCTTGCGGTAACCACGACGCAGCGCTCGAAGGTGCTCCCCGACGTGATGACGATGGTCGAGGCGGGCCTCAAGGAGCCGTTCCCGAGCCAGTGGTGGGGCATCATCGCTCCCAAGGGCACTCCGGCTGCGATCATCAATCGGCTCAACGCCGAATGGGCGAAAATCATCAAGCAGCCCGACGTGATCCAGCGTTTCGACGAATTGGGCGTGTTCCCCGAGCACACCACCCCGGAGAAGATGCTCGAGATCATCAAGGCCGAGGGGCCGCCGGTGGCGAAGCTCTTGAAAGCTGCGGGGATCGAACCGCATTGAGGGTAAGGATAAGTCGGCGGTGCGCTCCGCCGCCGACTTATCCACCGGTGCGCAGCCTATCTGCCCGTTTGTTCGTGAACGCACGGCTTCCATCCGGCAGCCGATGTGGCACACTTCGCGCCGTCGCTTCTGTCTGCGGCCGAGCCTGATCCAAGGTCCATCGATCGGGTAGTGCGTCGGCATTGCCGCTGCATCGACCCAGACGCCTCGAAGCCAGCGGCTGCGCTGATCGTGGAAGCCGCGCGCAGAGCGACCAAGATCAGGAGACCGTGTCATGACCGCCCCGCAGGGCGTCGGGTTGAAGCCCGTCGATATCGCGCGCAACGCGCTCAGAAAAATGGCCGAGCTCGGCCTGCCCCCCACGCCGGAGAATTTCGCCGACCAGTATCGCCGCGCAGCCGGCCTGCCGCCGGCCCCTGAAGGGCCGGGAATGCGGGGTTTGGAAATGGAATCGATGCTTCGGGGCATCGTCGAGATGATGAGCCAGACAACGGCCGAACTTTCGGGCGGCCTCGGGCGCTTCGGCAAAGAGATCGACGGGCTCATGGGTCAGGCCACCTCCCTCGACGGCAGCGACGGCGTGCGTGCGATTCTTCAGGCGCTGACGGTGTCGGCGCTTGCGCTGCAGGATGCAGTGGATCGGTCGAAGGAGGAGCTGGCCGAAACCCAGAAGCAGCTCGTCGAGGTCAGCACCGAACTCGAGCGCACTCAGGAGCAGGCCCGCACCGATCCGCTGACCGGCTTCGTCAATCGGCGCGGCATGGAAGAAATCCTCATGCGCGAACTGGCCCGCGCCCGCCGGACTGCCACGCCGCTTTGTGTGTCGATTCTCGACATCGATCATTTCAAGTTGGTGAACGACGAGCATGGGCACGACGTCGGCGACAAGGCGCTCGTCCATCTGGCGAATCTCGCCAAGACCGGCGTTCGGGAGACCGATGCCGTGTGCCGCTACGGCGGCGAGGAGTTTGTCGTCGTGTTTCCGGGCGCGGGTGCCGAGGGTGCGCAGTTCGTCGTCGACCGGTTGCGTACGATGGTCGAGAAGACGCCGCTGGTTCACGGGACGCTCAAATTGCAGTTGCGTTTCAGTGCGGGCGTCGCCGAACTGGAGCCGGTCGACAAGTCCATGCACGCCCTTCTCAAGCGCGCGGACGAGGCCCTCTACGAGGCGAAGCGCTCGGGGCGCAACCGGGTCGTCGTGGCGAAGCCGGTCGGTCAGGCTGCATAGTCCCGGGTGCGGAGGTGCGCGGGCGCTGCATCGTTGAATCACCACGCAGCGCGGCGGTTGCGACCATCGCCGCGTCGTGCCCGGGATTTCGAAAATTTTCGCGCCCCGTTGATGACCATCGGCGCAATATCGACGATCATTGCGCCTTTGCGGCCGGCACCGTCGCCGTCGCTCCCTTCCTCAGCGCTCACCTAAGGTAGCCCACCGTGAAATTCCGTTTTCCCATCGTGATCATCGACGAGGATTTCCGTTCCGAGAATACGTCCGGATTGGGCATTCGAGCGCTGGCGCAGGCCATCGAGGCGGAAGGGTTCGAGGTGCTGGGGGCAACCTCCTACGGCGATCTTTCGCAGTTCGCCCAGCAGCAGTCGCGGGCCTCGGCTTTCATCCTCTCGATCGACGACGAGGAGCTCGCATCGAGTTCCCCCGAGGAAGAGATGCAGGCGCTGAAGTCCCTGCGTGCGTTCATCAAGGAAATCCGCTTCCGCAACGCCGAGATTCCGATCTACCTCTATGGCGAGACGCGCACGTCACGCCATATTCCGAACGACATCCTGCGCGAACTGCATGGCTTCATCCACATGTTCGAGGATACGCCGGAGTTCGTCGCG
>JBIKKL010000635.1:0-3193 GCA_044360365.1 Burkholderiales bacterium
CACTCCCATTCTTTCCTTCCTCGAATCGCGTGTGCTCGGCGTACTGATCGAAAAACAGCACACCGTACCGGATTCCTATCCGCTATCGCTCGTGGCGCTCACCTCGGGATGCAATCAGAAGTCGAGCAGGGACCCGGTCATCGATGTCGCCGAGACGGAAGTCCAGACGGCGATCGATAGCCTGAAGCATGCGCTGCTCGTCATCGAAACCAGTGGCGGTCGGGTCATGCGCTACGCGCACAATTTCGGCCGCGTGTTCGAAGTGCCGCCTCAGTCGGTCGCGTTGCTTGCGGTCCTGATGCTGCGCGGTCCGCAAACCGCCGGCGAGTTGCGGCTCAACTGCGAGCGCCTCCATCGCTTCGGCGACATCTCTGCAGTGGAAGCCTTTCTGCAGGAGCTTTCGGCGCGAGCGGCCGGCCCCCTCGTCGTTGAGTTGCCGCGCCAGCCGGGTGCACGCGAATCGCGCTGGGCGCATTTGCTCTCGGGTACACCGGCCCTGCCGGAGAAGACTCACGTCGCGGGAGGCGAGGCATCGTCCGATGTCGTGACGCTCGGAGAGATCGCCGCACTGCGCGCGACCGTGACTCAGCTGACCGACGAGGTGAACGCCGTGAAGGCTACCGTGGCGCGGCTATGCAAGGAACTCGGCATCGATTGAATTCGGTGCTAGGCACGTGCCTGGCACCGAATTTCGGATCTTGGACGTTATAGACCGAGTGCGTAGCACGGGCGTCGCGGATCCGCTGCGCCTTCGAGCAAGCCGTTGTCGCGGTTGACGCGGATTGCACACACGGCCCCTGCGCGCCATTCGATGGGGTCCCACGGGCCGACCTTGTGGCCGAGCTGCGCAAGCTTTTCGATCGTGGCCTGGTCGACGCGCGACTCCACGTTCACGCGGCCCGGATGATAGGCATGCGGCTCCGACGAACTCGGGAAGCTGTACGTGGCGAATCTCGGCGCTTCGACTGCTGCCTGAGGTTCCATGCCCCAGACGGCGACATTGAGGAACACCTGCGTCATGGCCTGCGGCTGAATATCGTTGCCGGGCGAGCCGAAAGGCATGAAGAGTTTGCCGTCCTTGAGCGCGAGCGCCGGACTCGGTGTGAGCCGCGGTCGTTTGCCGGGCGCCATCACGGCGGGTATCGCTGGATCGCACCAGTTTTGCGAGCCGCGTGACGAGGGGCACAAGCCCGTGCCGGGGATGATCGGCATGGCGCTGGATCCGTCGCTCGGCGTCGAGGAGAACGCGTTGCCGTGCCGATCGACGGCGCACACGTAGGAGGTATCCGCCGGCGGATTCGGATTGCCGGAGGCCGGGGCGGGCAGCTTGGGGCCTGGCGGATAACCGGGTACATCGCCCGCAGCGGGCAGGCCGGGCGAGGCTGCGTTCGGATCGATCCGCTTGCGGCGCTCGGCGGCGTAGTCGTCCGACAGCAGGACATCCATCGGTACCCGGACGAACTTCGGATCGCCGTAGTAGCGATGCCGGTCGGCGAACGACAGTTTCAGCGCTTCGATGATCGTATGGATGTATTCCGGCGAGTTGTGCCCCATCGCCTTCAGATCGTAGCCGCTCAGCAGATTGAGTGTCTGCGGCAGCACCGGCCCCTGCGACCACGGCCCGCACGCGTAGACGTCGATTCCATGAAAGCGGGTGTGCGCCGGCTTCTCGAGGCTGACGTCGTAACTCGCGAGATCGTCGGCAGTGACCCAGCCTTCGTTCTCCTCGTGATAGCGCACGATCTTCCTTGCGATGTCGCCCTTGTAGAAGGCGTCGCGAGCGGCTTGCAACCCGGCGGATCGCCCCTTGCTGCGATGAGCGGCTTCCTCGTCGATCATGTACTGGATGGAAGCAGCGAGATCCGTCTGCTTGAAGATCTCTCCGACTTCCGGGGGGCGCCCGTTCGGCAGGAACACGGCGGCGCTGCTGGGCCAGCGGCGATAGCTCGCCTCGTGATCCTTGATGTAGTCGGCCATGAAGCCGTGCATGGCGAAGCCTTCGAGCGCGAGGCGCACCCCTTCCTTCGCGACTTCGCCGAAGCTCATCGTGCCGTACCGTTGCAGCGCCGTGATCCATGAGGCGGGTGCGGCCGGCATGACGGTACGCAGGATCCCCGGCGGCATCTTGCCGCCGCATTTCTCGTTGAAGTGAGCAAGCGATGCGGCCTTGGGCCATGTTCCCAGACCGTCGATGTTGACGACCTCGCCGGTTTCGGCGCGATAGATCATGATCGGCGCGACGCCTGCGAAGTTCACGCGATCCGTCTGCAGCACGCCGACACAGATCCCGGCTGCGACACCGGCGTCGATGGCGTTGCCGCCGGCTTCGAGGATCTGGAATCCGGCAAACGCGGCGGAGTAGTGGCCGGCCGAAATCATGTGGCGGGCGCCGGTGATCGTGGGACGATAGGTGGGCATGAGAGTCTCCAGGCTACGCGTGAATGGCGTCGTTGCGCTCGGGAACGTCGAGTGCCGCCAGATCGCCGATGGTGACAGGTTTGATGGGCGGACGAATGCGATAGTAGCCGACTTCGCTCACGGGCACGCCGCGCGTCTGGGCAATGAGTTCGACCACCGTGAGACCGCAGAGGCGGCCCTGGCAAGGGCCCATGCCGGCGCGCACGAACGACTTGAGCTGGTTCGGCCCGGGGCAGTGCTGTCGGCTCACCAGGGCCGATACAGGGCATCGAGAAACGGACGCGCCGCGCGATGCCTGGCGTACTGCGCGCGCACGCCGTTGGTCCGCTCGACGAGTTCACCCAACGCGATCCTGCCGAGATCGCGTGCGGCTGCCGTGGCGGTGATCTCGCCCATGCACTGAGCACCTTTTGCACCGATGATGCCGCCGGCATCACCCGCGACGAGTACGCCGGGCTTCGAGCTGCGCCCGAAGGCATCGAGCGACGGTCGGTAGCAGCGCTGCAGCTCGTCCCATTCGTGATCCACGCCGAGCGACCACGCGAGATTGCCGTTGGGCACCACGCCCTGATGCAGGAGGACCGTGTCGACCGCGAGACTCTGTTTGGCACCTCCGCGTGAGTACTCGACTTCGTGCACGTGGTCATCACCTTTGAGCGCGAGGTGGGTGACGTGGTCGAGAACCGGCACGCCGGCCGACTTCAACTCGCGCAGCATCGCGAGGCCCTTGGCGAGATAGCCGGGCATGGCGAGGAACCCGGGCAGGTGCGGCGCC
>JBIKKL010000637.1:0-3188 GCA_044360365.1 Burkholderiales bacterium
CCGAAGGACGTTAGCAAATTCCCGAGGCGTTGTCAGCGGAAAGCCGAGCGCCTTGCGATCTTCGAAGGACGCGGCGTTGTGCGACCCCGTGCGACCTGCGCCGTCCGATCGGCCCCCTGCACGAAAACGCATGGCATTCGCGGGAACAGCGCGGCGATTCTCCTCGCATGTTCCGATCACTTCCGAGTTCGAGGCTCGCCAAGAAAGAATGCGCTCGATGCTCAATGCAGAGGAGGACCGCCGCCGCCCGACGGCGGAGGCAAAGCGTTCTGTCGATTGCGATTGCGATTGCGATTGCGACGCCGGTCCAGCCACCAGGCCAGGGCCGGCAGCATGATGAACGAACCGGGTAGCGCCAGCACCACGAGGAACGGACTCAGATTCGACAGGCGTCTCAGATGATCCCGAAGCTCGGCTCGATCCTCGGCGGTCCAGCGGCCCTTGTTCCGCTGCTTCATGAGCAACGGCATGAGCCCGCGCACCTGCAGGATTTCGTTGAGCAGGTGGCGCTTTTCGCGCTGAGTGAGATCGCGCATGTCGCGGTAGACCGCAGCACTCTTTGCCCCGACGCGAGCAACGAAAGCGCGTGCCATCGGCATTCAGCGCTGCAGTAAACGCGCGAAGGCGCGGAACCGCTGCGCCAGACGCCAGAGACCGATGCCGCGAGCGACCAGACCTACGAGACTGCGTCCCCGCAGCGCCATCGCAGCAAGCACGACCCCTGCCACGATGCCCGGATGACGTACGAGGTACCGCCCCCCGGCCCCGATTCGGTCAAGAACGGCCGCCGGCCCGGCGAGCCCCCGACATGCGTTGGCGATGGCAAGCCGCTGCTGCGCCCCCCGGGCAAGCAGGCGTTCGCGCTCGACGAGAACGTCGGTCAGGGTACGGCTCATTTCGATGAAGACGGGGCAATTGACGATGTAACAACGGCACCGACGGTGCGGGACTTGGCGCACTTCGCGCTGTCAGCCCGACGGACACCCCGATTGAAGCAGAAGTTGTGCCGTCCCCGCTACAACTATTCGGCGCAAATTCGACCGCCGCGCGGCAAATCACGCCTGCTCGAGCGGCGGCATCGATGCAACACCATCGAAGATCGGCTATTCAAGCTTCATCACGAGCGCAGGGCTTTCTCGTCGCGCTGAAGTTCGGCGACGCTCGCCGAAAAAGCCTTGGGTCGCTCGGCCGCGCGGCGTTTCAGGACCGACAGAACAGCCAACGCGCCCGCGGCGTAAAGGGCCGCAAGCAAACCCAGCGTCCAAAGACGATGGAGATCCCAGAGTGCCACGACGATGAAGGCGGTGATCAGGATCACCGCCATCGCCCCAAAGAACATTGCCACCGCCGCAAGCACCACCATCTGCAGCACACGGATGCGCTGCTCCTCCAACTCGTTCGCAAGGAGTTGCAGACGAGTTTGTGCGAGGCCCACCACGGTGGCGACCAACCCGCGCAGCGAGCCGATCACGCCCGGCGACGAATTGTCCTCCTGGGCATCGCCTCGAGCCATCGGCTTAACGGCGACCGATCAGCATGCCGACGATCAGCCCGACCCCGGCCGCGATCCCAACGGCGTACCAGGGCTTGTCGTGGACGAACTCGTCGGTCGCCTTGGCGGCCTCGCGCGTGCGGATGAGGACAGCCTCTTCGGCTTCAGCCAGCTTGATCTTCGCGGTATGGAGACGGTCTTGAATGCGCTCGCGGGCGGCGGCCACTTTCTCTCCGGCCTGCGAGGCCGTCGCGCGGAGAAGTTCTTCGGCATCCGCGATGACGAGCTTGAAATCCTGCACGAGCTTGTCTTTGGAAACTTCGTTTTGTGCTTCGGACATGACTGCCTCCAATCGATACACGTTCACAAGTTAGGGTACCCAGTTTGAAAGGCCCGGGCAACCGGTTCGTACGACACAAGCGTGGTTCCGCGCCGTCATCTGCCGAGCGCAATGCTCTGACCGCGCGCTGCGACCAAGGGTTTCCAACCCAAGGTGGAAATGACGGCCTGTCGCAGCGACTCTGCAGCCAGGGGCTCGCCATGCACGAGCACCGTCTGCCGGGGCGGGCGTCGCAGGTCCCCAAGCCAGTCCAGCAATGCGCGCTGATCGGCATGTGCCGACAACCCGCCGATCGTGAAGATTTCGGCGCGCACGGCAATCTGCTCGCCGAAGATCCGCACGGAAGGTACCCGGTCGACGAGGCGTCGGCCCAGTGAGCCCGCCGCCTGGAAGCCGGCGATGACGATGCTGCACTCCGGACGACCGAGGTTGTATTTGAGATGATGCTTGATGCGGCCGGCGTCGCACATGCCACTTGCGGAGATGATGACTGCGCCGGCGCGCCGCGCGTTGAGGGCCATCGATTCCTCGACCTCCTGAACGAAGCGGACGCGAAAACCGGGGTCATCGTCGCGCAGCCATGCGAGCACCGTTTTCGTCTCCTGGTCGAACAGCGAGGCATGACGCATGGTCACGGCCGTCGCCGCCGTCGCCATCGGGGAGTCGACGATCACGTCGAGCGGCGGCACGCGCTGCTCCTGCCAGAGACGCGCCAGCAGAAAAAGGAGGTCCTGCGTGCGGCCGACGGCGAACGCCGGGATGATCACATTGCCTCGCTTCTCGGTCAGCGTGTGGCGCAACGCGTGAGCCAGTTCGTTCACCGTCTCGTCCATGCTTTTGTGGCAGCGATTGCCGTAGGTCGACTCGATGAGCAGGGTATCGGCCTCCCGGATTCGGGTCGCATCACGAACGATGGGATGCCCGGGTTGGCCGAGATCCCCTGAAAACACGATACGCTCGCCCGATCTGCCGGGCAGCACGACCTCGACGATGGCCGAGCCGAGGATGTGACCGGCATCCAGGAACCGGCACCGCACGCCCGGATGCGGTTCGAATTCGATGTCGTAGTCGATGCTTCGCATGAGCTTGAGGCTCGCCTGGGCCTGAACGACCGTGTAGAGCGGCGCGTGTTCATAGCGCAGTTTCCCGCGCGCGCGACGTCGGTCGAGATCCGCCTGCTGGGCCTCGCGCTCCTGGATATACGCGCTGTCGGGCAGCATGACCTCGCACAGATCCACCGTGGCCCGGGTCGCATAGATGGGGCCGCGAAACCCCTGGGCCGCAAGCCGAGGGATGAGACCGCTGTGATCGATGGGCGCGTGAGAGCGCAACACGAAGCCGATATCCCGCGGATCG
>JBIKKL010000638.1:0-3187 GCA_044360365.1 Burkholderiales bacterium
CGAAGCGGTCGCCGCGCGCGACGGCATCGGTCTGGTCAAACTGATGGGACGCCATTCGGGCTTCCTCGCCTGCAACGCCGCACTCGCCTCCACCGAGGCCGACCTCGTCCTCATCCCCGAAGTACCGAGCCGCCTCGACGGTGCCAAGGGTGTGTTTGCCTGCATCGATCGAATCCTGAACCGGAAAGGCCACGCCGTCATCGTGGTTGCCGAGGGTGCCGCCCAGGACCAGATCCCCGACCCGCCCGGCGCCGAAAGGCACGACAAGAGCGGCAACGCACGCCTCAAGGACGTCGGCGTCTTCCTGCGCGACCGGATCACCGCCCATCTGCGCTCCGGCGGCCGCGAGCCCACCATCAAGTACATCGATCCGAGCTATGCCATCCGCAGCATTCCGGCCTGCCCCTCGGACAGCATCTACTGCTGGAACATGGCTCGCAATGCGGTCCACGCCGCCATGGCCGGCAATACCGCGATGATGATCGGCCGCTGGCACGGGCGCTTCGTCCACGTGCCGATGAAACTCGCCACGCGCGAGAACCGCCATGTCGATCCTGACGGCGGACTTTGGATCTCCGTGGTCGA
Organism: Burkholderiales bacterium; assembly: GCA_044360365.1. Taxonomy (GTDB): domain Bacteria; phylum Pseudomonadota; class Gammaproteobacteria; order Burkholderiales; family WYBJ01; genus WYBJ01. The sequence goes on from JBIKKL010000638.1 coordinate 586, forward strand.
GGCGACGGGACAGCCGCGCGCGTTTTCGTAATCGGCCGAACCGGAACACCCGGTCGGCTCAGCTATGCGACGGCCCCGGGAGGCGCTACCGTTTCATCCGAAGCCGATCGCATCGGGTTAGCCGATCGATCGACACTTGCGCCTTCAGGAATGGCGACGACGCGACGCGAATCCCACGAGCCCGAGCCCGATCCCAAGCAAGACATAAGTCTGCGGCTCAGGCACGGCGGCGATCTGCACGCCAAGGCCGGTCGAGTCGTAGAAGTAGTTGCCAGCGTTGCTCACCGCAAAGTCGAGCGTGCCCCCGCTCGCGAGGGATACCGCGCCGCTCCAGAACGTGAAGGTTTCGGCGCCCGAATGTGCGAGCGGTGCACTGAACAATGCCGAGCTGCCATCCTGCAGCACGTGGACGTCGACCCCGGTAGCGTTCGAATCATGCGTGAAGAACGACGCCTCGACGAAATAGGAGCCTGCCGTCGGCGCCGTAAATCGGAAGATCGCCAGCGTGGTGGGCCCCGGATGAAACCCAGCCTCCAGTCCGCCTATGGTTGCCGTCGCGATGCTGATCGGATCCAGCGAGGCGTTGCGGTAGACGAGCGGCGTACCGAGATCCTGAACGCTGGGGGTGAACCACGACTGGAGTCCGTTCGATGCCGAAGCGGAGGTCGTGAATGCGTTGAACGCACCGCCGAGCGTCGACGAGTAGCCGTAACTCCAGACACCGTTCGGATTCGCGGCGATCGAGAATTCATTCGCATTGTCGTAGTGGGAGTTCGGGTCGACGATTGCATGCGCCGATGCCGCACCAAGCAGTGAGGCGAAACCGATGAGAGCCTGCCGAAACTTCATTGCATCATCCTTCGTGGTCGGGGACGAAGCCACGGGATCACAAGCCTTTCCCTGCTTCGCATACCAGAACAGGCGCAATGAATATGCCACCTGACGAGGCCCGTTCTCGACGTGATGCAGTTCGCAAAACCGATCGAATTCGAGATGTTTGGCACACACGCCGACGGCGGTGCGCCGCCGAACGTTCAACATCCGCGGTCGAGCCCGATGGGGGGATGAACGTCGAAGCCGGGACACTTGGCCTTATCGGTTAGCATGGCACGCGACGGTGATATCGCCTCGCGTCGATGGCGTTTCCCACGAAACGAAACCGGAGACACAACATGGCCGCACTCACACTCATCTACTTCGATTTCGACGGCGGGCGTGCGGAACCGGCAAGGCTCGCGATGATCGTCGGCGGCCTCGCCTTTGAGGACAAGCGGATCAGCTTCAACGAGTGGGGCGCCCTGCGCGACAACATGCCACTTCGCGCATTACCCGTACTGGAGGTGGACGGCAAATCCGTCCTCACCCAGTCCAACACGAATCGGGGGCCTGAGCAGCATGGTCAGTGCAGTAACGCTCTACAACGAGATCCTGCGCGAGCATCGAGAGCACCTCGACCAATTGATGGAAGGGTTTCACTACAGCCTGCGCGGCGAGCAGGCACCGGGGGCCTTGCCCTAAACCGGGCATCGCGTGCCGGTATTCAGCTTCTGCGAAGGCAACCTGAGCTGTGGATACGTGCGCAAGGGCATCGAACAAGGCGCCGAGGATCGTGGCATTCCACTCTCCGCGCGCGAGCGTGCGGCGCTGGAGGTGATCGAGATGCGCGCCGAACGCGACGATCTGCGTCTGGACATGATGCGCGAGACCGCTTCGTGCAGCACGGTTCGATGACCGACTCCTCCAGCGTCGGATCGATGTCCACGCCGCCCACCAAGCTGAAGAAGAACCACAACGGTAGCTGGCACTTGTGGGAAAGGCTCGCCGAGGGCAGGCCGTCGTTCGGCAAGCCGGCCACGTTCAACAGCTCCGTCGCCCAATCCGACTGGGCATCGTTCACCGTCACACCGAAGGACTCGACCTTCTTCGACCGGATTCAGCGCTTCACCGGCAACGAAGCGGGTACGGGCGGGCTGATGACATTCAAGGACTCGAACTGGTTGATGTCCATCGTGCTGGCGCACCAGCCGCACTTCGCCAACCAACCTGCGGATTTGCAGGTGTTCTGGGGCTACGGGCTGTTCCCTGACCGCATCGGCAACTTCGTGCCCAAGGCGATGACCGACTGCCCAGGTGCTGAACTGCTCGAGGAGCTCTGCGGCCACCTGCGCTTCGATCTCGATATCGTGACTGCGGCCAACTGCATCCCCTGCCGAATGCCCTACATCACCAGCATGTTCATGCCGCGCGTACCGGGTGACCGTCCCCTGCCCGTACCGGAAGGGGCGTCGAATTTCGCATTCATCAGCCAGTTCGTCGAGATCCCGCTCGATACAGGCTTCACAGTGGAGTTTTGGTGCGCGCGGCGCAGATGGCGGTGTACCAGCTGCTCGGCATCACCAAGCCGATTCCACCAGTGACGCGACACGACCAGTCGCTCCACGCGCAGTTCGAGGCGCTGATCAAGGCGTTGAAGTAACTGAAGCAGCCACGCGGTGCAGTCCATCCACATGGGCTGCCAATGCCAGGTCGCGCGGTGAAGTGCCGGGGATGAACGATATCCCTGCTTGCACCGCGAACACCGACGACCCTTCGGCGGACCGCG
>JBIKKL010000083.1:0-11581 GCA_044360365.1 Burkholderiales bacterium
TCTCGACCACGGTGTAGCCGATGGAAGCGTCGAAGGTGAAAGGATCGAGCTGCGTGCCCGTCCCGCCGACGAAAGATTCGCTATCGGCGATCATGCGTGAAGGCGACACTGTTCCAGCCACGCCCTGCTGACACGGGAAGTTATTGAAGTACCAGTTATAGCTGGTCTGGGTTCCCGAGCCCTGCACACGGCGGCAAACGACGACCTGGTTCTTGCCCGCAAGGGTTGCATCGACCTGCGCCCAGTCACGGGTGTTGCCCATGATCATGTTCCCGTATTGCGCACGGGTCACTTTCGTCGTGGTAGGCACGGCGTTGGTCGTGACGATACCCATCATCAGTGTCGTGCTCGCCGTCGAAATCATCCGGCTGACCTCGGCATTCGTCAGTTGATTCTGACCAGCTTCGACGTTCAGCGGCTCCTTGAACATGGCCGGCTCCACGTCGGAAACACCGAAGTCCGAAACCAGCCCGGTATTCAGGTTCGTATCAGCATCGGGGAAGCCCGGGTCGATACCCTTGATGTTACAGCGCCAAACTCCACCGATTGTCGCGTTGCAACTTGTGCTGTCCACGGCAATCGTGCGCATGCGGGGAGCGCGCGCGACTGGGTTCACGCCCCATACCGAGCCGCCCTCTTCGCGCTTGATAAAGAGAACCTTGCGGCCGCGCAGGGACGCCGGAATGTCGGAATCGGAGCGCATTTGGCCGAGGTGGGCGTAGTAGAGCCGCCCCAGATTGGCCGGCGTGGTCTGTTGCTCATCGCCCGCATTGTCATGGTAGGTGTGGCACTGAGCATTGCTGCCGCTCTTGGTGAACATGTTCTTGATCTGGTTCGACAGGTTCCGGCTCGGTGCCGTGGCGCCCGAGAGGTAGACGGTCACCGTGTCGGCAAAATCGAACGCGCCGAATGCGGGGGCGGCAACGCAGGGCAAGCCGGCCGAGGAAGTCTGCGCCTGGGCGGCGCCGGACACGGTCAACATGAGGGGCGCGGCCAAGGCCAGCGCACACGCGATGGTGCTCTTCTTGAGTTGCATGACGAATCTCCTGAAAGCAAAGGGTGGACTGCGACTTCAATGCGATTGGTGCGTTCTTTGGGCAAAGCAACCCCGTTGGGCAACATCACGTCGCCCATCGGGACTTCCTGGTGAAACGAAGCGCGACTCGGCTTAGTTAGCTGCGCGCGCCGCGGTTGCGACGCCGGGCCAGCGCGCCTACGAGCGCAAGTCCGGAAAGCATCAGCGCCCACTCGCCGGGTTCCGGCACCGGAGCCATGTAGGTCAGCGTGCCGTCCTGCGCCAAAGACCACGACGCGTTGCCAACGTCATTGGCGAAAATCGTGAGATTCGCCTTCAACGCGTTGCTGCCGGAATTGCTGGTATTGGCAAGCAGGTAGAAGTTCATCGATTCGCCGATACGGGCCGTGCTGTTGAACGTCGCCGAACCACCCCAGTTGTTGCCCCAGAGCGCAGACCCGCCGTAGGCCGGGCCGTCGGCTTCGGTCGCCGTGGACGAACCGTTGATCGCATCGCCGCCCGGATGAGTCGGCAGCGTGTTCACGTTGGCAAGGTAGCTCGACGTGTTGTCGTCGAACGTTCGCAGCGCCAGATTCGTTGGAATCTGGCTGGGATCGATCGACTTCGCCGTCGTCAAGTAGCGATTCTGTTGGTTGTTGTCCAATGCGCCGATATTCCACACGAACATTGACTGGCGAGCAGGCTCGGACTGAGCCAGGAACGACGTCAACAGCGCATCGGGTGCGAACTCGAGCGTGTAGCCCTTCGCCGTGACGCCACTACCCGCCGGCGTCGGCAGGAACGCGTTCATTCGAATCCCGAGGTCGCGGGTGTAAGACCTGCCCGTGGTACCCGTCGGATCGATGTCGGTAATGGTGAGAAAGAGTTCCCCGTTGCCGTCTTGGCCAGGACCGGGACTAATACCGGTGTTGATCGTCGCCGCCGCCTGAGCGCTGAAAAGCGCGGCGAGCAAGGCGCCTGCTACGTGCATCTTGAACTTCATGCTGTCTCCTATCGTTTCCTGGGTGTGTTTCGTGGGTCGCGGCCGCGCTGCACCGCAGTGCCCGATCTCTGCGCTGCTGGACGAACTCTACGGGAGCACTATGACAAGCGAAGGTGCCGTGACCTATCGTTGTGTAGTCCGATCGATGCAAGTTCGCACCGCAGCGGAATAGAGTCGGGGCGAACACTACCGAACACGAGGCTCGACGGAAATGCGCTGTCCGGACTATGTTCGTTGAAAGATGTCGCCGCGATTGCCCCTCGCGCGTATCGAAGCGGCCGATCGCACGTGCGAAAAGTCCCAGATGCGCTTGAATATGAACCCGATCCGCGTATGGTCCGAAAGAACCATTTCATGTGTCAGTCGCAATCACCAAAGATCAACGCAACGTCAATTCGAGTTCGGAAAAAGGGCGATCGAAGATGTCGTATGCGATCGCACCCGTGGCAGCGCCATGCGCAATCAGGACGCGCACCGCCTCGCGATGCCGACGAAACACGGCCCAGTAGAGCGCGGTGCGTCCGGTTCGATCCAGGCGATCGGCATCCGCCCCGTGGGCGAGCAACGCGCGAACCACCCCATCGTGGCCCTCTGCCGCCGCGGCACTCAAGCCGTGAAGTCCCTCGCGATCGTATAGCCGCCAGTCCGCCCCTGCGGCCAGTAGACGCTGCACGATCGTCGTACGCCCGGCACTGATCGCCGACAAAAGGGCTGTCGCTCCATGGGCGCTGCGGGCGTCGACCTGCGCTCCGCTTGCGATCAGCGTATCGACGACGCCAGCATGGCCGCGTAGCGCAGCCATTGTTAACGGCGTGAAGCCGCGTGCGCCACGGATGTCGGGTTGAGCACCGGCGCGCAGCAGGGTGCGCACGAGTGCTGTATCGCCGAAGAACGCAGCACGCACCAGCGGCGACTCGACGTCGATGTCGCGGGCATTCGGATTCGCCCCTTGCGTCAGCGCCACCTCGACCGCCTTGGTATCGCGCGCGTCGACTGCCGCAAGCAGCGCTCGATCGACCTCGCGGACACCCACGGGTTCGACATCCGTCCGCCCAGCGCGAAGCTTGCGCCATTCCTCGTCCGTAAGCCGTTTGATGGGCGTGACCGTCGCCGGTTGTGGGTTGAGCCAACGCATCTCGCTCGGGTCATCGAACGCGATGCTGCCAGTCGAATATGCGAGCAGCGCAGTTGCAACGATCGTTTTGTTCATGGATAAGCTTCCTTCTTCTGCGCACTTGAGCCAACCATTCGAATTCAGTGATCGGGCGCAAGCCATGCTCGCAACTTATCGCCCCCAACCGGGACAGGACGCACTGCCTGCTTACCACTCGTCATCACGGGCTCGCCAAGCCGGCGGCGCCGGCACCGCGAATGCACGCCGCATAACGTCGATTCGAATCCCTGAGGCAGCGTTCGAACGCTGCGGGATCGGCGCCGAGTGCCGCGCAGGCACGCATGTCCGACGCCCGTGTACCGACGCATTCGTTGGGCTTCTTCGGCGCCTCGGTCTGCGGCTTCTGCACCGGCACCGGCGCAGGCGCGCTCGGTGCCGTGCTGATATCGACAGGCACGAGTCCCGCCGCTGGAACCTGGGATGGGATGCCGGTCGGCGGACTCGCGGCAACGCCCGAGGCGCTTGGCGCCCCTCCCGCGCCGGTCGCCGGCGCGCCGATCACATACACGAACTGCCAACGACCGTACCCGTCGCCTTCGAGCGTGACCGTCTTCGGCAGGCTCGTACGAAACGCCGTGCCCTGCCCCTTGCTGTAGACGCCCATGATCGATTTGTCCGCCGCCAGCACGAGACCCCAATCACGCGTGCCGGACATCGGATCGGCATACAGGCGCCGGAGATGCCGCCGCGGAATCGGAAAGCGCCTGTCCTCGATCAGGTCGGCCAGCGCGCGGGGAAACTGCTTCATCGGCTGCGGCGTGGATTCGTAGTAGCTTGCTATCGCGCGTCGAAACTGCTCACCCACGAACAACAACTCCCGTTCGCGTTCACGTGCGGCGTAAGTCGTCCAGAGCTGGGCGACTGCTGCCAGCCCCCATCCAAGCCCTGCGACCATGAGCAGCACCCAGAGGTACGTCAGCCCTTCCTGCCCTCGCATCCCTGGCACGCAGCCGCTTCGCCTTCGCAAGGTCGGCTGCTCCGTCAAGCACACCGCGCGATCGCTAACCGGACACGCCGAGACCATGCGCCGTTCACTCGTCCGCGCGCCACTGCCGCGCCACATCCATCGCAACCGCCTGCGTGCGATTACGAACGCCGAGCTTGCGCAGGAGCTTCTGCACGTGGTTCTTCACCGTCAGCGGGCTGATGCTGAGCGTGGCGCCGATCTCGGCATTGCTGCGCCCATGCTGCAGGAGCCCGAGCACTTCGCGCTCGCGGATCGTCAAGCTGCGTCCGATCGCCCGGCCGGCGACCGGCGAGTTGCTGCGCTGCATGCGAATCAGGGCTGCTCTCAGATGCGGCAGGATGATCTCCACGGCGAGGCTGACATCATCCGAGCGCCCCTCGACGATATCCACGAACCCGAAGAAGGTATCGAGATTGCCGTCCGGGGCGATCGATCCATGCGCTGCAAGGCTCGTGTAGCCGAACCCCAGGGCCGTGCGACGCAAGTCCTCGTCGTCCGAGACATCGTCCCGGTCGAAGCGGATGACGAGAGGAGCACGACCGCGACGCCGCCACAGTTCGGCAAGTCTCGGCAGGAATCCGCCGTCGGGCGCGATCAGATCGCGACGGACCGCGCTCTCCATCGGCTGGACCGTCATGACATCGGCAAACAGCATGCGGCCTTCCCGATCATAGGCCGCATAGAGAAGCAGATTGTGCGCAAGGATCGTCTGCAGCGCGCCCTGGGTCCAGGAGAAGAAGTGCGCATGGGCACGCACCCGGATGGAACTCTCGATGGCGAGCAGCAGACAATCCCGGTCCAGCCACGCCCGTGGCGGAAGTTCGATCGAATCGACCGGGACGAGGCCATCAGCGATATTCGCGCGTGCTTGGATCACGGGGAGCCTCACCAGTCGGAATAGGAAGAACCGTCGAGCGCTTTGCCGCTCGCACCGCTGCGCACGTCGAAGATGCCTTGCTGGTCCGCATCCGCCGGCGCCGACACGATGACCCAGCTTTCGCGGGATTCGGTCACCGGGTCGAGCGGTATGTCGCGCAGGTAGCGACTGCTCACGAGATCGTCGAGCCGGACGGGCAGCGATGCGCGATCCGCCCGGTACTGATCGAGCGCACTGCGAATTGCAGCGAGGTTCTGGCGCAATACGGATTCTTTGGAGCGATCCAGGCCGGCCGAGAACCTCGGCAGTGCGAGGCTCGTGAGAAGACCGACGATCGCCAGCACGACGACGAGTTCGATCAAGGTGAATCCCGTCACTCGCCATAAACGCATGCTCACCACTCCCTGTACGGTACGCTGTTCAGGCCGACCTTGGTCGACCGGGAGTAGACGTCGAAGACGTCCTTGCCTGCGGCCGGGGCGTCCGGCGGGCTTTCGTAGCTGCGCAAGCCCCAGGCTGCGAGCGGGGGCTGCTCGGGATCTTCCGCGAACGGGTCGCGCGGAATCCGGCGCAGGAAATAGATGCGGCGCTGTCCGGGATCCTTCGCGTCCGCGACGCCATTGACGAGATCTTCGAGATTGCGCGGATAGCCCGTCTCGTCGGCTTTACGCGCAACTCTTCCTGCATCGACCGCATCCTTGTAGGCATCGATGCCCTCCCGGATCGTGCGCAGTGCCGAGCGCAACTCCGCCTCCTTGGCACGACGGGCACCGACCTCGAGCAACGGCGCCGCCGAGGCGGCAAGAAGCGCAAGCACGGCAGCCGCCGCGAGCATTTCGATGAGCGTGAATCCAATGGTGCGGCTGCGCGTCATTTATCCACCACGACCAGCGTGTGCGCCCCCGCGCCCTCGATCACGACCTCGCCGTCATTGAGCGCCTGACCGGAGAGGGATCCCAGGCCGATGCTGGTCGTCAGCGCCTTGAGAGCGACCACCCGGAACCGTACCTCGCGCACCGATCTGCCTTCTCGAATATCGATGGTCAACGGCCATCTGCCGGTCTTCGCCGCAGTGGTATCCGATCCCAGCGGCTGCAGGACTGCCGGGTCGAACGTCACTTCGAAACTTGCGCTTCGCACCGACTCGCCCCCCGGACCGAGGCTGACTTGAAGGGTGATCTCCGAACCTGCTGCCGCCTGCGGCGGGCCGCTCAGCACAAGCTGCGCGGCCGGCCCCGACGGTACGTTCGGCTGTCCCTGCGGCTTGACCGTGGGCTTGGGTGTCTGCACCGCCGCGGGCCCACCGCTGGCCGAGAGCTTCAGCGCCCCTGCGCGTCCCGGACGCAGCGTGAGCGGATCCGCGCCGACCGCCGCTTCGGTTCCCGAGCCGTAGCTGGCGAGGTTGGCTTCGGGTCGAGCGATGTTGCGCAACACGCGCGGCGTGATCAGCAGCACCACCTCGGTCTTCGTTATGTTGTCGTTGTTGCTGGAAAACAATCGACCGAGCACCGGCATGTCGCCCAACCCGGGCAGTTTGCTGGCGGTCTGCCTGTCTTCGTCCTGTATCAGGCCCGCCAGGATCTGCGTTTCGCCGTCGCGCAGGCGCAGCGTGGTGACCGCATTGCGGGTACCGAGTCGGTAGGCCCGCGTGCCGGATACGTCGATAGTCTCCAGGATGTTGCTCACATCGAGGCCCACCTTGATCGCAATCTCGTCGTCGAGGTAGACATTGGGTTCGACATCGAGCTTCAGACCCGTTTCGAGATAACTGACCGAGGCCGAGACGCCGACGTTCGCCGTGCTTGTCGTCGTGATGACCGGCACCTTTTCGCCGATGTGGATGCGCGCCTTCTCACGATTGCGTACGCGGATGCGCGGATTGGCCAGCACGTTCGTGCGCCCGTCCTGCTGCTTCAGGTTGAGAATCAGCGCCGGATTGAGCACCGTGGCCTGCAGGGCCGAACTCGACAGTTCGAACTGCGCCGGTCCGGCCGCCCCATTGGCACCGAGCGGACCGAAGTTCACCCGGTCCGGGAAGCGCACGCCCAGTTCCTGCAGACGGGAGCGCCCCACCTCGAGCACTTCGACCTCCAGCATCACCTCGGGCTCGGCGAGATCCTGCGCTGCGATCAGCTTCTCTGCGTAGCGCACGGCAGCGGGTGTATCCCGCAGCACGAGCATGTTGAGCTTCTCGTCGACGAAGATGTCGCGCGTCTTGACCAATGCGCGGATGAGGTTGAGCGTCTGCTTGGCGTCGGCATTGCCGAGGTAGAAGGTGCGCGTCACCAGCTCCTGATACTCCCGTGCCTTCGCCGGCGTGTTCGGATAGATCAGGATGGAGTTGGGGTTGAGCACCTTGCGCGCGAGCTGATTGGTCGTCAGCAGCAGCTTGACCACATCCTCGACGGCCATGTCGCGCACGAAGATCGTGACCCGCATGTCGGGGCGCACATCCTTGTCGAACACGAAATTGATGCCGTGCGACCGCGCGATGATCTCGAACACCTGGCGCAGATTGGCTTCGCGGAACTCGAGACTGATCGGCTTGCTGAACTCGCTGCCCAGCTGAGGCTCGGAGTTCGTCGTCGCGTCGCTCTTGCGCTCGCCGATCCTGCGTGCAAGCGCACGCGCGCCGCGGTGTGATGGCGACTCGAACAGCGTGCGCTGAACGATCGAATCCGCACTGACCAGATCACCCTTGGCCAAGGCGGCTTCCGCGACAGCCACCGCTTTGTCGGCCCGAGCCTCGGCCTCCAGTCGGGCGAGCCCTTCGGCTGCCCGCGGATTGCCGGGGGCGAGGGTAAGCACACGGCGATAGGTCGACTCGGCCTGGGCACGCCCGCCCGCAACGCGAAGGACCTCCGCTTCGGCAAGCAGCCGGGCCGCCGCCAGTTCGCGCTGACTGATGAGCGCCCCACGCAGTTCGGCATCCGTGGGAGCTTCGGCAGAAGCCCTTGCAATGCGGGCCAGCCCCTCTTCGACCTGACCGGCATCGATCATGCGTCGGGCTTCGTCGAGCACGCCCGTCGAGGCGCATCCGACGAGCAGCAAGGCCGCAATGACTACGACATGGCAGCGACTCACCCCGGACCTCCCAGGGACAGCGACTTGCGCTCACCGAGCGGCACGTAGGTGAATGTGGCTGCGTTCTGGCTGACTTCGTCGAGCCGCCATGTCCCGGCGATCACGTCCCCGACCTTCACGATATGTGTTTCCTGTTGCTGAGCGAAAAAAAGCACGCGGGCTCCGCCCGCCTCCTGCCCGCCGATGTACCGAAACGGCAAGTCCGGCGCCTGCGGCGGCGGCGGGGGTGGCGGTGGCTCCGTGCGTTGAACACCACCAGGCCGGGCCTCGGCCATGACCTCTTCCGTGACGAAGGGATCCTTGGGCTCCTGCTCCGACCGAGTGCGAAGGCCGATGCGGTCCAGGCGTGCGACGTCGAACACCGATAGCGCAGGCGTATCGCCGCGAGCGTCGGCGCGTCGGCTCTGAGGGGCCGTCTCGCGCGGATCGCCTTTCCTGGGCGTTGCCTCTTCCTCTTCGGGCGCAAGGACGACCAGCGCGCCGGCGCCAAGGGCGAGCAGCACGAGCGAGCGGATGCGGCTGCTGCCGGCCTCCTTCATGTGCCCCCCGTGTAGAGACTGAACTGCAGACGCCCCTCGACTTCGCGCCCCGACACCGAGTCCCGCTGCAGCGACGCCGCATCGAGCGCGAGGGATGGCACCTCCGCGAGGGCCTCGGTCGCGAACCCGCGCAGATCGGCGTACTTCCCCTTCACGGGCACGAGCACCTGGTGACGCAATACCGGCGGATCGCGCTGGGGCGATGCCCGGTACTCGCCGCTGCGCAACTGCAGCCCTCGCTTGTCGGCGAATGCCTGCAGGCGCAGCAGTTCCTGGCGCGCTTCGTCGGCAGGCGGCAACCACGCCACGAACCGATCGATGCTCGCCTCGACGGCCTTCGTGCCGGTGGGCCGGCGCTCGGTGACGGCAACACGCTTGGCGGCGCGGACCTCCCGCTCCCGGAGCGAATCGCGTTCGTCCATCGCAGGTCGCAGCGCAGCTTGTGCGAAGGCCAGCGCGAACGCCAGCATGCCGAGCCCCAGGACGCCGGGCACCCCGAGCATCTCGATCGACTGCATGACAAGAAAGCGCGCGCGATTCATTTCGGCGGCACCCAACGTGCCGTTACCACGAAGCGAAGTGCGTTCGCGCCTGCGCGTTGCTGCCATTCATGCTGACTCAACCGCACCTCCTGCAAGGATGCGGCCGCGCCGAGCCGCTCGAGGTACCGTGACAACGCATCGCGGTCGACCGCCTCGCCGCTCAGACGAACATTGAGCTTGTCGGCATCGCTGTCGAATCCGAGCAGCGCAACGCCGCGCACGCTCGACGCCTCGATATCGTCGAGCAGCCGGATCCAAGGCTGCTCGAGTGCCGTCACGATTCGATTCGCGCCCTCGACCTGCTTTCTCAATCGGGCTGCGCGCGCCGGATCGATCGCGGCAGCCGTCGTTGCATCGGCAGCCACGATGCCGAGCGCATCGAGCCGTGCCTCGATCACACCGGACTCCTGCGCAACCCGATGGAAATGCACCCCGACGGCCACGGTCACTGCACAGCCGATGGCGAGCACCACCCAACCGAGCGACGAGTTGCGCCGCACCGGGGCCGCGAAGTCGATCTTCAATCCGGGCATCAGAGCATTCCCATCGTCGCACAGTGCGACGGCAACGATGGCGGCAGCGGAAGGACTTCGAACTGTCCCGCGCCGACGGCGGTTCGCACCTCGTCCGCCTGTGCCCAACCCCAATACCAGATCGTCGCAGCATCGCCCGGGTTCGCTCCCGATGCGCACTTCAGTTCGCGCAACATCCGCGCCAGTGCTGCGCCCACTGCAGGCCCGCATCGTACGCTTTGCACATCGCCCCACGAGCGCTCGGCGAGCAACAGGCGGGTGAGCCGCCCCGGCTCGGCCACGAACAAATGACCATCACGTGTCATCTGCCGGCCGTATCGGTTCGCGATCCGGCAGAGGTTGGATTCGACGACGCCGATCCGCGCACGCGCAGAGGACGCAATCGCGTGCAGCCCATCGATCAGTGCATCATCGATGGCCGCTGCCACCCGCGTTTGCCCCGACCGCGCCGCAGCGATCCGCACCCGACGTCGACTGCCGGAACGTCCGTAGACACGCTCGAACTCATGCTGGGCATAGGTTTCCCAATCGGCGTACCCGAGTCCGTCTCGCCAGGGCAGCGCGAGATAGCGCACGAAATGATCGGAGAGCGCGACATCGATGCGCGAGCGGCGCCCGATCCCGGTCATTTGACGTTCGATCACCTGCAGTGCCTGCGCTGCCTTGTCTGCATGCCCATCGGTGGCCGCAAGCGGCTCGTCGAACAACGTCCGCAGCGATGGGGATCGATGCAGGACGCCCTGCCCCGACGCAGCCACGACGCGCGTCGGACTGATCCATACGCGCACCCGTTCACGCAGCCAGAGTGACACGATTCAGTTCCTCGATGCTGGTTTCACCGCGCGCGACGAGATCGAGCGCCACGGCGCGCAGCGCACGAAAGCCCTTGGCCGCAGCAGCGGCCTTGACGCGCCGTGGGGACTCGCGCCCGGCGAGCAGTTCGCGCAATTCGTCGTCGACGACCAGCACTTCCGCGATGGCCTTGCGGCCCCGATAGCCGGTGCCGCGGCAATGGCCGCAACCGCGTCCGGCACGCAGCGACATTGCGGCCACCACGCTCGGTCCCACGCCGAGCGCGAGCGCCTGCTCCGGACCCGCCACGATCGGCTCGACGCAATGCGGGCAGTTCATGCGCATGAGCCGCTGGGCCACGATGCCGTTCAACGCCGACATGAAGCTGTGTGAATCGACCGCCATGTGATTGAAGCGCCCGATCACGTCGAACACGTTGTTCGCGTGAACCGTCGTGAACACGAGATGGCCCGTCAGCGCGGCCTGCACCGCAATCTGGGCGGTATCCGCATCCCGGATCTCGCCGACCATGACCTTGTCGGGATCGTGACGCAGGATCGAGCGCAGCCCCCGCGCGAACGTCAGCCCCTTCTTCTCGTTCACCGGAATCTGCAACACGCCGGGCAGCTGATACTCGACCGGGTCCTCGATCGTGATGATCTTGTCGAGGCCGTGATTGATCTCCGAGAGTGCGGCGTAGAGCGTCGTCGTCTTGCCGCTGCCCGTCGGCCCCGTCACCAGCAGCATCCCGTAGGGCTGCGAGGCAAGATGGCGGATCACCCGCATCGCATCGGCATCGAAACCCAGGGTATCGAGCCGCAGCCCGCGCACTTCGTCCGCGAGTGCCTGCTTGTCGAGAATACGCAGCACGGCATCTTCGCCGTGTATGCTGGGCATGATGGAGACGCGAACATCGATCTCGCGGCCCTGCGCGGCCACCTTGAAGCGGCCGTCCTGAGGCACCCGACGCTCGGCGATGTCGAGTTCGGCCATGACCTTGATGCGCGAGATGACCTGCTCGGCGAAGCTGCCGCCGGCGGCGCGACCGGCCACAC
>JBIKKL010000639.1:0-3182 GCA_044360365.1 Burkholderiales bacterium
GATTGAGTTGCGTAGCGCATCGAGTCGAGCGACGGCGACCGATGCGGCGCTCGCGTTGCGAGCGCCTTTCTCGTCGTTACACCGATGACGGGGCGAACGCCGGTCCGAGCGGTTCCAGTCGCACGCCGCTGCGAAGCTTCGTGTAGGGATAGTCGCGCGCATCGACCAGGTGAGCGCCCGGCGCCACAGCGACCAGCACGCGTTCCGCAATCGGTTCGAAATCGGCACGGAAGTGACAAGTGCTCTTCACGACGAGGATCTTCTGCGCGGTCGGTTCAAAGTCGAGATGGCGGAAGATCTCCAGGTCGTAAGCTTGCATGCGCTTGCTCGCAACGACGACGCTTACGCCGCCGATCGTCAACAGAGCCGTCGGGCCGAGGGCGGCCTCGCGACCACCGACGCACGGACCTTTGCAGAGAAACCGACCGTTCGAAAGCTTGGTGACCCGGAAGATGCCGTGAAATGGCTGCACGCCTGGAAGCGGCGTGCAGCCACCGAGGTCGATCGTAATGTCGGCGCCTTCACCCGCGGCATGGGCAGCTGCGGCCGCCCTGGCGTCCGTGAGTACGCACAGTCCTGCCCGCTGGGCGCCGTTGCGAACCAGGGCCTCCAGCATGCCCGTGGTGTCGCCGGTGCCGCCGCAGCCCGGGTTGTCCTGCGTATCGGCAATGACGACCGGCTTCGAGGCACGTGCCGATATCTCCATGGCCTGGCGGACGGCTTCATCCGGCGTGAGCAGCGGTTCGGCGAACTTCGGCTCCAATTCGAGCACATAGTGGTTGAGGTAGTCCGCGGCCTGCTCGACTTCGTCCTCGGAATAGCCGTGTGCGATCACGCCCGGGCCGCATTCGGCGAGATCGGACGGCGGAAAACCTGCGCCGTAGCACAGGTTCAGTACGTCGCCGCCTTCGCCCTCGGCGGACTTGCGCACGATTCCGGCCGACGGTTCCACCATGGTGCACTGGAAGTTGAGCGGCAACAGGAATGGCAGCTTGCGAAACACGCGTACCGTCGGGCGTCCGCGCTGCAGCACCGTTTCGAGAATCCGTGCGGCGCGGCGCCCGGTCTCATCCCGGTCGATATGCGGGTAGGTGTAGTACACCGCCATGCCGTCGGTAAGCTCCGCCATGGCCGGGGTCAGATTGGTGTGGTAGTCGAGGCTGATGACCACGGGCACCTGCTCGCCGACCACCGCCCGCACGCGGCGCAGCAACTCGCCCTCGCCATCTTCGAAGTCTTCCGTGACCATTGCGCCATGCAGGTCGAGATAGACCGCATCGACCGGAAGGGATTCGGACAGGCGCCCGATCATCTCGCCGGCGATGCGCTCGAAGGCCTCACGCGTCACATAGCCGCCGGCACCGCCGCTGGTCCAGAGCAAAGGCACGAGTTCGTGCTTGTCACTCATGACGGCCAGGAAGCCCGACATGGCGAACTGCTTGTTCGGCAGATTGCGCAGGACATCTTCGCCGCGGCACAGGGGCGGGCGGTCGCCCACCGAAGCGAAGTACGAGTAATCCGTCTGGACCGGAACGAAGCAGTTCGTTTCGTGCTGAAAGCCGCCAACGGCGATGCGTGCCATGTCGAAATCCTCCTGATTACTCGAGCGTAATGCCGGCTGTGCGGACGATGCGTTCGGTCAGTTCCGCTTCCTTGCGGGCTTTGGCCAGCATTTCGTCCGGCCGGTTGGTGAGGACGGGCGACCCAACGAGCTTGTAGAACTGCGCGCGAAACTCCGGTGCGTTCATGGCCTTTGCCATGGCGTCGGCCATGCCGTTCAGGAATTCCTTCGGCGTCCCGGCTGCCATTACCATGGCATAGAAGGGTTCGTAAACATAGCCTGGCAGGGCTTCGCCGATGGTTTGCACGTCGGGCACGAGATCCGAGCGCTTCGCACCGCTCACCCCCAGAGCGCGAACCCTCCCGCCTCGAATGTGGGGCAGTGCGGCCCCCAGCACGGCGGTGCCCATTTCAATACGGCCGGAGACGAGATCGAGATACATGGGGCCGGCGCCCTTGTAGGGAACGTGGGTCAGGCCGATCTTCGCCACTGCCCTGAAGTATTCCGCATTGAGATGCGGGGTGGCGCCGATCCCGGAGGATCCATAGCTGAGCGGGCCTTTTTGCTTCTTCGCAAACGCGATCAACTCCGTCACGTTCTTGGCGGGCAACGAGGGATGCGCGAGCAGCACGAGCATGAAGTCCGTGACGCCGGATACCCAGGTGATGTCCTTGAACGGATCGAGTGTGGTGTCCTTGCGTATGGTCTTGATGGCGGCAAGGCCTGACGCCGCGAGCAGCATCGAGTGTCCGTCCGGCGGGAGCTTCGACAGGTATTCCCATGCGACCAGACCGCCCGCACCGGGTTTGTATTCGACCACCACCGATTGGCCCAGCGTCTTGGACAACGCCGGTTGCATCAGTCGGGCGATGAGATCGTCGGTGCCGCCGGGCGGCGCACGGACGACGTATCGCACGGGCTTGCTCGGATAGCCCTGGGCAAACGAGGCGCATGGCGTGATGATCGCAAGCAGCATGGCGATTCGGGTGAGCCAGGCCGGAGCGGTCTTCGCAGCGCACGATTCGTCGATGCGGGGCGTGCTGACGTCACGCCGGGTCGAGACCCTGGAAAAATGCTTGAAAGCCATGATGCATCGTCCTTCGCGTTTTGTTGACAACCCGTCGATGGTACCGCCTCGGCGCTCGACTGTGCAGTGCGATTCGCTGTGCCGGCGTTCGACTGGGCTCGATGCCGATCAGGTTCGCATTCCGGATCGATCCGGTCGCGTCATGGCGATCACGCCCGCGAGAATCAGCGACATGCCGATGAATCGTTCGATCGTCAGTGTTTCGCCGAGAAAGAGGATGCCCACCGAAACGCCGACCACGATCCGAAGATAGCTTTGGCTGGCTGCCGCGATGCTGCCCAGGGTAGCAAGGATGCGGTAGTAGACGAACACCGCCGC
Source organism: Burkholderiales bacterium (assembly GCA_044360365.1). GTDB lineage: Bacteria > Pseudomonadota > Gammaproteobacteria > Burkholderiales > WYBJ01 > WYBJ01. Next base: position 2,967 of record JBIKKL010000639.1, read on the forward strand.
CGCGGTCGAGAAGATCCCGAGGCCGAGCAGGGCTGCGATCGAGGTCGCAGACGGTGCAAGCGTCCACGGCCGATCGACCATCAGGCTGGCGGGAATCAGGACGAGCGCACCGATGAGCAGCGTCAGCGTCGCGACGACCAGCGACGGCGTGCCATCGAGATGCTTGCCGTGCACGGCTGCGATGCCGAACAGCACTGCGCCGGCAACGCATGCGAT
>JBIKKL010000640.1:0-3179 GCA_044360365.1 Burkholderiales bacterium
GTGGTGTCGGCGATCGTTTGGCTGCCCGCGCTCATGCTGCCGGGTGCAGTCGCCGGAACGTTGCTCGAGAACATCACCGGGTCCGCAGCAGAGGCGTTCGTCTACGTATTCGCGGCGTTCGTCGTGTTTCCGCTGCTCGTCGGCGCGGTGTGCTGGGTGAGAAGTCGGCGTCGCAACGGGTAGACCGGTACCTAGCTTCCGATTTCTTTGCCATCGGTACGCGTCAGGGCGATCACGGCGGAACGTGGTGGCACCGCGGCATCGAAGTCCGGCCAGCGCGTCGAGGGTTTTTCGAAGGTCGATCCCTTTTCGTCGCCGGGATGCTGGACGGCGACGAATAGCGTTCGGCCGTCGGGCGCAAAGCAGGGGCCACACACTTCCGCGCCACGGGGCGCATTGAAGAACAGACGCGTGATTCCGCGCCCCGGACCGCTCGTATCGGCCGCATAGAGTCCGTCGGCGAAGCCGGCCACGTCTTCCTGGCCATCGGTGGCGATCCAGATGCGACCCTTGGGATCGAAAGCCACGTTGTCCGGACATGCAAGCCAGCCGTTGCGGCTCACCGGGCCGGCGTAGCGGGCGCTTTGCCGCGCATCGGCCGGGTCTCCCGCCAGCAGGAAGAACTCCCAGCCGCACTCGAGTGCAGTGTGGTCCGCGACGCCATGTACGCGTGGCGGCACGATCTCGATGATCTGGCCCCAGCGGTTGTCCGGTCGCGGATTGGCGGGATTGATGCGACCGGCGTCGCGGCGGTGATTGTTCGTGAGCACGACGTAGATGTGACCCGTCTGCGGATGCGGTTCGACGTCTTCGGGGCGATCCATGCTCGTCGCGCCCAGGAGATCGGCGGCGCGGCGTGCTTCGATGACGACGTCGGCCTGACTATGAAAACCGTTTACCGCCGTCAATGGTCCCGTACCATGAACGAGCGGCAGCCAGTGCATCCGCTGCGCTTCGAAGCGTGCGACGTAGAGGGTGCCGCGATCGAGCAGATCCCGATTGGCCGCCCGGTTCTTCGCGTCGAAGCGGCCCTCGCTCACGAACTTGTAGAGGTACTCGAAGCGTTCGTCGTCGCCGAGATAGACAGCGACCCGACCATCGTGGCTGATCGCCGTCGTCGCGCCTTCGTGCTTGAAGCGGCCCAGCGCGGTGCGCTTGATCGGCAGGGACGAAGGTTCGTAGGGATCGACCTCCACCACCCACCCGAAGCGATTGGGTTCGTTGGGCTCCTTTTGCAGATCGAAGCGCTCGACGTGCCGACCCCAAACGTAGAACGTTCGCTCGCCGAATCCGTATCGCTTCAGCGCGGCGGCCTCCGGGTGCGAGGACGCATCGCCGGTGAAGTAGAAGTGGATGTTCTCTTCGCAGGTAAGCACCGTGCCCCAGGGCGTGACGCCGCCCGCGCAGTTGTTCAGCGTGCCCACGATCCGTTGCCCGGTGGGATCGGCACGTGTGCGCAGCCGTGTGTGGCCCGCGGCGGGACCGCTCGCGGCGATCGTCGTGCTGCGCGCGTCGATGCGTCGGTTGTAGGCACTGTCCAGGACGAGACGCCATGAACTGCCGTCCTGACGTATCTCGACGATGCTCATGCCTTGCGCTGCCATTTCGTGCTCGCATTGGGCGGCGCTGCGTTCCTCCTGGGCACGACGTGATCCCATCGCTGGCCACACGAGTTGCGCCGTCGTGCGCTCGTGGTTTGCGCAAAGCAGGCCACGCTGGCGAGCGTTGCCGTGGGCTGGAAGCGGCATGAAGGCGAGGAAGTCGTTGTCGGTGCCGAACTGGCGCTCCTGGGCGCTCGGCTCCGCTTGGCCGGGAACGTAGCTTGGCGCGTCGTGAAACAGTGGATCGCCCGAACGCACGAGCACCTGGGCGACATAGCCGGGCGGCAGATGATGCCGGTCGTCGAGGCCGTGCGGGATCTCGGCGAAGGTGAGCGTCGAGCCCGCCGTTGGATTCGCCGCGGATGTGGCCGAGCTTGCGTGTCCCGAGAGCGTGCCCGCTGCCCCGGCGAGCACGGCCTTGAGCAGTTCGCGCCGGGAAAGCCGGATGTCGATCAGTCGCGTCAGCGCCGTGCGGGTTGCGTCATCGTGCGCCATGAGGGATTCCTGCAGTCGTCCACGATCCTACACCGCGTCGGGCGTGCGTGCATGCTCTGGTATCCTCGCCCGGGCTTCGACGAGGGGCGGTTCATGCATCTACACATCCTGGGTATCTGCGGTACGTTCATGGGCGGCATCGCTGCCATCGCGCGCGAAGCCGGCCATCGTGTGACGGGTTGCGATGCGAACGTCTATCCGCCGATGAGCACCCAACTCGAAGCGCAGGGAATCGCGCTCATCGAAGGTTACGGCACCGAGCAGCTCTCGCTCGGCGCGGACGTCTACGTGATCGGCAACGTCGTCACGCGCGGCAACCCGCTGATGGAAGAGATCCTCGATCGCGGCTTGCCCTACATCTCGGGGCCGCAGTGGCTCGCGGAGAACATCCTGCGCACGCGGCGCGTCGCAGCCATTGCGGGAACGCACGGCAAGACGACCACTACGGCGATGCTGTCCTGGATCCTCGAGTCGGCGGGACTCGAGCCGGGCTTTCTCATCGGCGGTGCGCCGCTCAATTTCGAGGTGTCGGCTCGCCTCGGTGCATCTACTGCGCCTTTCGTGATCGAGGCGGACGAATACGACACGGCCTTCTTCGACAAGCGCAGCAAGTTCGTCCACTACCGGCCTCGCGTGGCGGTCCTCAATAATCTCGAATTCGACCACGCCGACATTTTCGCGGACCTCGGCGCCATTCAAACCCAGTTCCATCATCTGGTGCGCACGGTGCCTCGCACCGGGTTGCTGGTCGTCAACGGCCAGGACGCGCATCTAGCGACGGTGCTCGAGCGCGGCTGCTATACGCCGGTCGAGCGCTTCGGTGTCGATGACGGATGGCGTGCATCGATGGTCGCGTCGAGCGGAGGGTTCGGTGTCGCTTGCGCCGATGAGGATTTCGGGGCCCTCGACTGGGCGCTCCTCGGCGAACACAACCGAATGAATGCGCTGGCGGCGATTGCGGCTGCGCGCTACTTCGGTGTGACGCCGGCGCAATCGATCACCGGATTGACTCGTTTCCGCAACGTGAAGCGGCGATTGGAAGTGGTGGGCGAGGTCGGCGGCATCACGGTCTACGATGATTTC
>JBIKKL010000249.1:0-6927 GCA_044360365.1 Burkholderiales bacterium
GAGTACGTTTCGATCCATGGTCATCTCCTCCGATTGAATCTGCAGTATCCCACGCAGAGCGCGGAATACCGAGACTACGCGCAGCATGTCGCATGGCGCCCCTTTCGCCCGATTCGCGCGTCGTGTTAGCTTGGCGCCTTTGCGACTGGAGGAGGCAGCCGTGGAACAACTGACACGCAATCTTCATGTCGAGACCCAGATGCGCGGCGCGAACCACGGCTTCGTGGTGACGACCGACGGCATCGTGGTCATCGACACCCCGCACAAGCCGAGCGATGCGCTGAAGCTCAAAGCCGAGATCGCGAAGTTCAAATCCCCGGTGCGATACATCCTCAACACGGAGCCGCACGGCGATCACTGGACCGGCAATGCCTATTTCGAAGCGCCGGTCATCGCCCATGCCGGGGTGCGCAAGCGCATCCTCGAAACCAACATGAAGGAGCACGTCGCCCGCGTCGGCGCCTTCGGACCGCTCGAACCCGAACTGCTGAAGGACTACCGGCCGAACGCCCCCATCCTGACCTTCGAGGAAGGCATGACCCTGCATGTCGGCAATCACACGTTCGAATGCATCGCAATGCCGGGGCACACGGCGTATCAGGCCGCGATCTGCGTCAAGGAGGAAGGCGTCGTCTTCACCAGCGACAACATCTTCCACAAATGCCACACCTGGCTGCAGGAAGCCGACCCGAAAGCCTGGCTGCGTACGATCGATGCCCTGCGCGGGCTCGACGAAGACATTTTCGTGCCGGGGCATGGCGACGTGTGCGGCAAGGATTATCTCGACGAACAAGGCTCGTTCATCGAGGAATGGATCCACTACGTTCAGAACGCCATCGACCGGGGCATGACGAAGCAGGAGGCCATGGACCAACTCACGGCCATGACCGACCGCTATCCCATGGATATCGAACAGGAAGGCATGGCACCGGGCGTCATGAAGCGCAATATCGCCAATCTGTACGACTACCTCACCGGCCACTGGAAGCCGCTCTGACTTTGAAAACTGTGCTCGGCACAGTTTTCTCGCGTTGACGCATCCGTCTGCGGTTGCTACCTTCCCGGGGATCTTACGAGCAGGATCGAAGCTGAGGCATGTGTCCGGCGCCCGATCTGCTCATCGAACAAATTGCGAGGAGAGCGCATGGACAAGGTCGTGGCATCGCCCAAGGCGGCGGTCGCTGATATCCCCGAAGGGGCCACCCTGGCAATTGCAGGCTTCAGCGTGGGGCATCGATTCGCGTCCGGCCTCATCATGGCCCTGCGCGACCAGGGCACGAAGAATTTGACGGTCGTCTGCAATTCCCTCGGCGGTCCAGGCGAAATACGGGGCCAGATCCTCGCCGAGAACAAGCAGATCAAGAAACTCGTCGCGGCATTCTCCGTGCGGCCCGGGCTGAACACGGCGAGCGAAGCGCAGATCAACGCCGGCGAGATGGAAGTCGAACTCGTCCCTCAAGGAACGCTCGTCGAGCGTTGCCGCGCAGGCGGCTCCGACGTCGCTGCGTTCTACACGCCGACGAGCGTGGGCACGCTGCTCACCGAAGGCAAGGAAGTCCGCGAATTCGACGGCAAGAAATACGTCCTCGAACACGGCATCAAGCTCGACTTCGCCCTCCTGCGCGCGTACCGCGCCGATCGCGCCGGCAACGTCCAGATCCGCGGCGGCAGCCTCAATTTCAACCCGGCCTTCGCGAAGGCCGCTCAGTGCGCCATCGTCGAGGTCGACGAAATCGTTGAAACCGGCGAAATTCCGCCCGAGCTGATCAATCTTCCCGGCATCTTCATTCACCGGGTCGTCAAGACCGACGTGCCGATGGATACCGAAGCCCTGCGTCGTACGCCGCGCCGCGCCCCGGATACTGCGCGGGTCTACAACGGCAAGCCAGGTCTCACGCGAGCCGGCATCGGCAAGCGGGCCGCCGGGCTGGTTGCCGAAGGCACCTACGTCAACCTGGGCACGGGCATTCCGACTCAGGTCTCGAACTACCTCGAAGATCGGGACGTCACCCTGCACGCAGAGAACGGCGTTCTCGGATACGGCAAGATGGTCGCGGGCGACAACATCGATCTCGACGTCTACAACGCGAGCGGCCAGTTCGTCGAACTCAAGCCGGGCGCGTCGTTCTTCGACAGCGTGGCCTCGTTCGAGATGGCGCGCGGCGGCAAGATCGACACGGTCATCCTCGGCGCCTACGAAGTCGATCAGCAGGCCAACGTCGCCAACTGGAGTACGAGCGACAAGATCCGCGGCGGCATCGGCGGCGCGATGGATCTCATCTCGGGCGCGAAGCAGCTCATCATCGTGATGGAGCATTGCGACAGCAAGGGTCGCCCGAAGCTCAAGAAGCACTGCAGCTACCCGCTCACCGGCGAGGGGTGCGTCGACTACGTCGTCACCGATCTCGCGGTCATGCATTTCGTCGACGGGCGTTTCGTCGTCGAAGAAGTCGCTCCCGGGTTCACCGCGGAGGAAGTGATTGCCCTGACCGAAATGGAAAACGTCGTGCCGGCGAAGACCGTCGGCACAATGGCTTAACGACGCGGATCGGGGCAAGCCCAGGCTTGCCCCCTCCTCTCCATCGCTCTGCAGCGAGCCCCGCATCCCACGATGTCGCGCGGCTGATCGACATCCGCCTTCGCATCGTTGCAGCGATGTCCTTCATTTGCCCGATTGCGCTTACCCAGTCCGCTCACATCGAACCGCGGGCATCGTCATTCAACGACAGTGCGCGCAAGACTCCTCCATGCCGGGAATGGCAGATGCGTTCAATGATCGCAGTCGTTCCAACGTCGTTTTCGACCAGGCCAATAGGAGCCCATCATGCCAACCACGCGCAACACATTGATCGCCGCCATTCTGACCACTGCACTCTGCACGCCGGCCGCATTCGCCGCTCAGGCGACGGACCCGGCGAAGCCCGTAGCGCCGCCGCCTACCGCAGGCGGAAATTCAGCCGAGCCCGACCGCACGGGGACGAAGCCGCCCATGAAGGGCGTGAAGGAAGGTACTTCCGCACCCAACCGTGCCGCGCAGCCTTCCGCGGGCGGCAACTCCGCCGAGCCAGACCGAACCAAGGGCGGCAAGGGCGCTGCGGCCGTTACTCCGCACGACAGCAAAATCGACCCCAAGTATCCGAGCGCCGGGGGCAACTCGGCCTCCAAGGATGCTCCGGCGCGCACGTCGGAAAAACCCGACAGGAAGTAGGTTCCGCTCTGCTTCCTCGGCACGACCCGTGCGTAAAACGAAACGGAGGATAGCCGCCCTCGCGGTTATCCTCCGAACCCCCATGCCCCTATGAAGCAGCAGCAACGCTGCGAGTCAATCAGCCGCCACCGTCCGCCGGCAGATCGGTGAACAGGGTCTTCGTCGATGCGACCACCTTGTCGGCCTTGAATGCTGCAATCTCGGCCGGTGTAAACCCGGCGTCCCCCAGAATCGAATCGGTATCGCTGCCGATGGTGCTGGGCTGCTGCCGCACTTCGAATTCCTCGGTGCCGGCCATGTGCACCGGGATCTTGGACACCTTGAGCTTGCGGCCATCCACATCGAGATCGAGCCAGCGCTTGCCCTGATTCATCTGGGGATCCTTGAGCAAGCCCTGAGGCGTATTGACGGGCGCATAAGGAATGCGCTTGTCACCGAGGAGGGTGGTGATCTCGTCGTAGGTGTAATTCAGCACGGAGGCCTTGATGCGTTCGGCCAGCATGCCCTTGTGCTGCGCGCGTTTTCGATTGGAATTGAGTTCGGTCGAATGCGTCCAGTCATCGAAGCCCAGCAGTTCGCACAACGCCGTCCAGTGACGATTCGCAGTGACGGCGATAAACACTTGCGAACCGTCCTTGGTGGGAAAGAGCCGGTACACGCCCCAACCCATCTTGTCGTCCATGCCGCTGCTGGTCTTCTCGCCGCGAGGCGTGCCATCCTTGCCGGTGATCTGGGTCGCCGTGATCGCCTGCTGCACCCAGAAGACGACGGTCTCGAAGAGACCTGCCTCCACCGACTCGCCGATGCCGGTCGAATTGCGACGATAGAGCGCAGCAAGCACGGCCAGTGCGCCATAGGTCGCCGCACCGATGTCGGTCACGGATGCTCCTGCCCGCAACGGCAGATCCTTCAACCCGGTCATGTAGGCGAGACCGCCCGCCATTTGCGCAAGTTCGTCCAGGTACGGACGATCGCCGTAGGGTCCGGGCAAGAAGCCCTTCACCGCGCAGTAGACGATGCGCGGATTGATCTTGCTTCCCCACTCGTAGCCGAGCCCCATGCGATCCAGGGCCCCGGGGGCAAAGTTGTTGAAGACGACATCGGACTGCTTCACCAGCCGCTCGAAGATCGCCTTGCCTTGCGGCTTCTTCAGATCGAGCGCCAGGAATTTCTTGTTGCGGTTGTACGTGAAGAAGGTCGCGCCGTTGTTGGCGTGACCTCGGCTGGTATCGCCGCTCTCGGGGTGCTCGATCTTGATCACATCCGCACCGAGATCGGCGAGGATCATGCCCCCGCTGGGCCCGGCGACGATGTGGCTCAGTTCGAGCACCTTGACGCCTGCAAGGGGAAGCTTCTGCTTCCCCGTGGCTGCTGCTGTGCTCATCGTGTCACGATGCCTTCTTGGTGGGTACTTCGACGACACCGGGGGGCGGCGGCGGCACGGGCGCTTCGGCACGCTGCCAGCTCGTGATCGGCTTGGCCCACGGCGACATCGCACCTTCGTACGCCTTCTTGCCGTAGACGAAATGCTTGGCCTGCTCGAGCGTCTCGATGTGCGGCATGTCCATCGCGTAGAGCTTGTCGAAGTGCGGACGCGGCCCCGCCTTGGAGACGAACCCGTAGAGCGAATGCCCCACGACCTTCTCGGCTAGCCATACGCACTCGACCAGCTTGTAGAGATCGACCCCGGTGTCGACGCCCATCTCCTGGAGCATGTGCATGAAATCTTCGGTCGCCACCATGCCCGCCGCGCGGCCGTTGCCGCAATAGGGGCAGCCTGCCATGCCGCCGATCGCCGTCTGCACGCGCAAGGTATCGGTACTGTCGAGCAGCTTCAACGCCGCATACTGGCACGCAAGCCCGGTGCCGCGCGTGTTGTGCAGATGCAGATTGAAGTCCTTGATCGAGGGCCAGCGGCTCTTGATCTCGATGATCGCAGCCTCGACCTCGTGCGGCATGCACCAGCCGTTGGCATCCGACATGCCGATCTTGGTGACCGGTATGCCTGCCTCTTCCCACAGGTTGTACATCTTGCTGTACATGGACATCAGCTGTTCGGTCGTGACGCGGCCGACCCAGTTCGAACCGAACGCGTTGCTGATCGACATCCCGCCCGACTTGGCGTTCGCCGCCTTGGCCTTTTCGATCTGCTTGGGCCAGGTGGCCATCTGCTGAGCGACGGTACGATTGGTATTGCGCTGGGCGAAGGTGTCGCACATGTCGACGCGCGTCGAATGCTCGTGCGCCTTCGGGCTCAGCGGCGGGGTGTACTGCTTCGCCCGCTCGATGCCCTTGTCGTTCAGCGCCGTGTAGCTGTACTTCACGCCCGGCTTGGGCGTGAAGCCGGCCATGATCTCGTCCATCTTCGCCATCTGCGGCGTGTACTTCGGACTCACGAACGACCCGACGGCGATGTCTTTAAGTCCGGTCTCGGAGAGCGCGTTCAACAGTGCGATCTTGTCGGCGACGGGGATGTCGGCGCTTTCGATCTGCATGCCCTCGCGCATGGATTCTTCGGTATGGATGATTCTGGGATAGCCCATCGTGATCTCCTGTGATGAAAAAAGGGGACAGACCCCGAAAGATCTGTCCCCGATCGTGACTGCCTGCTGCCGAGACTAGCTCGCAGCTTTCTTGATCGGCACATCCACCACACCGGCGGGCGGGGGTGGCACGGCCGCTTCGGAACGCTGCCAGCTGGTGATGGGCTTGGCCCACGGCGACATCGCACCTTCGTACGCCTTCTTGCCGTAGACGAAGTGCTTCGCCTGCTCGAGCGTCTCGATGTGGGGCATTTCCATCGCGTAGAGCTTGTCGAAATGCGGACGCGGGCCGGCTTTGGAAACGAAGCCGTAGAGCTGATGCCCGACGACCTTCTCGGCGAGCCACACGCACTCGACCAGTTTGTAGAGATCGACGCCGGTATCGATGCCCATCTCTTCGAACATGTGCATCAGGTCTTCGGTGGCGATCATGCTGGCCGCGCGGCCATTGCCGCAGTACGGGCAGCCTGCCATGCCGCCGATGGCGCTCTGCAGGCTCAGGGTATCGCTGCTGTCCATCACCTTCATCGCCGCGTAGATCGAGGCCAGGCCCGTGCCGCGCGTGTTGTGAAGATGCAGGTTGAAGGTCTTGATCTTGGGCCAGCGCTTCTTGATCTCGACGACGCTCTGCTCGACCTCGTGCGGCATGCACCAGCCGTTGGCGTCGGCCAGTCCGACACGCGTGACTTCGATGCCGGCTTCTTCCCACATGTTGTGCATCCTGCTCAACATGTGCATGAGCTGCTCGTTCGTCACGCGGCCCACCCAGTTGGAACCCCAGGCGTTGCTGATCGACAGACCGCCGTCCGCACCGGCCGCCTTGGCCTTGGCAATGCGCGAGGGCCAGTTGCCGATCTGCTGGGCTTGCGTGCGGTTGGTGTTGCGCTGGGCGAAGGTATCGCACATGTCGCAGCTGGTGGCGTACTCGCTCGCCTTCGGGCTCAACGGCGGCGTGTACTGCTTCGCTCGCTCGACGCCCTTGTCGTTGAGGGCCGTGTAGCTGTACTTCACGCCGGGCTTCGGCGTGAAGCCGGCCATGATTTCGTCCATCTTCGCCATTTGCGGCGTGTACTTCGGGCTCACGAACGAACCGACGGCAATGTCTTTCAGGCCGGTTTCGGAGAGTGCGTTGAGCAGGGCGATCTTGTCGGCGACGGGAATGTCGGCGCTTTCGAT
>JBIKKL010000440.1:0-4603 GCA_044360365.1 Burkholderiales bacterium
ATGAACAATCTTGGGATAGCCCATGGGGAGCTCCTTGGCGTGATTCACATATTGGACTCACGACCCGCACAGGATTCGGTAGCGATGGTCCGCTGCGGCGGACCTGCTGATTCCCACGCCCCGATCTCGAGCGCATGCCGCGTCTCTAGCCTCGAATCGCTTCGAGGCAGCGGAGTAAAGATAGCACAGCACGGGGATCCGTCGGCGCGGATTTTCTCGAAGCGGCAACGAATCGCCCGGCGAGTCCGCGTTGTAGACGATCGACGTTCGGTGTAGCCTTCCCCGTAGCAAGTCCACAACGCCGTATCGGCGATTCCGGAGGAGGAAACATGCCATCGCAGCCCAGCCTGCACGTTCTTCGTGCGCTCGCAGTCGCGTCGCTCGTCTTCATCGCACCGCAGCATACTCGCGCCGCGGAAGGTGCGGACTTTCCGACGAAGCCCATCCGGGTGATCGTGCCGCAAGCCCCTGGCGGCAGCAACGACATCATGGCTCGGTACTTCGCGCTCCAAGTCGCCGAGCGCGTCGGCAAACCGGTCGTCGTGGACAACCGCCCCGGTGCCGAAGGCATGATAGGTACGGATCTCGTCGCAAAAGCCAATCCCGACGGCTATACGCTGCTGATGGCATCGGCCGCATTCACGATGAATCCTGCCGTCTACAGCAAGCTTCCCTACGATCCGGTGAAGGATTTCGACTGGGCTGGCATGTTCGGCTCCGCGCCGGTGGTCGTCTGTGTCTCCGCTTCGCTGCCGGTCAAGAACGTGCAGGAGTTGATCGCGTACGGCAAAGCGCAGCCGAAGGGACTGACGATCGCTTCCGCCGGTGGATTCATGCACTTCGTCTCGGCGATGTTTCGCAGCCGGGCCGGCATTCCGTCGGAGGTCGTCCTCTACCGCGGCGGTGCCCCTGCCATCATCGACGTCATGAGCGGCCAGGCGCATATCGCAGTGGCGACCATCGTCACCGCAGGTCCGCAACTGCGTGCCGGCAAGCTCAAGGCGCTCGCCACCGGCAGCCTGAAGCGGGCAGCCGCCCTGCCGGACGTGCCGACGCTGGCCGAAGCCGGGGTGCCGAACTACGAAGCGTCGATCTGGTGGGCATGGGCGTCGCGCGCGGGTACGCCGCAATCCGTGCTGAATCGACTGAGCAACGAGATCATCGCGATTCAGAAGCTGCCCGAAACCGCCAAGCGCTTCGCGGCCGAAGGCGCCGAAGTCATCATGATGACGCCGGCCGAGATGCGTAAGATGATCCCGGTCGACATCGAGAAATGGAAGAAGGTGGCGATCGAGGCGAACATGCCGCGTAATTAGGCTGCTTCGCGGCCGTGAAGAGTGAAGGATGAAGGGGAGCACGCCGAGCGACAGCAGCCCCCCTTCTCATCATAGGCCGCCGACGGTTCACCACAATCGGCGCATCCTTCGTCAGCGGATCGATGCCGCCATCGACCTCGTCAGTTCGCGGACGTCGGCGCACCGCTCCAGTGCGCCGATGGTCGCATAGAGCGGAGCAATCGTCTCCGGCCTCAATGCACGAGCGGCGCAATCGCGGAACTTTGCTTCCAGCCGATCCGGGGGGGCGAGATTGCGCGGACCACGCAGCGGCTGCTCCACCCGCGCGGTGAAGCGCTTGCCGTCGGTGGTCGTCACGTGCATGTGGCACTCGTAGTGTTCGTCCATGCCCCTAGGCTGAAAATCATGCGGGCGAGCCTCGATGCGATCGAGCAACGCCAGCGCATCGGCATCGCGATACGCACTGCCTTCGAAGTGACCGAAGTTGACTTCCCCATGCATGAGCGCCCGGGCGACGCAATACTGAACACTGAACTTGGCGTCCAGCGTGCTCTGCGGATGCGGGCGATTCGTGTGCGCCAGGGCACGCGCGTGCGTCACCGAATCGATCTTCGCGACGCCCTCCGGCCGCAGCCCGTGTTGCTCGCGCAGGAGCAGCATGGCATCGATCGCGGAATGCGTGCTCGCACAGCAGGGATACTGCTTGATCCCGACACCTGGATCGAGAATGTCGAGCGGAGATGCCCAATCCGCAACCGCCTTGGCGGCGTCGTAGTTGCCTGAGCCGTTGAAGACCTCGAAGTACCCCTGCTTGTGTTCGAACGCATCCGGTGCGGCGGTAAAGCCCTCCTTCGCAAGCAGTGCCGCATAGACGCCGTGCCGCGTGCACTGCCCGGCATGCAGGGGCTTCGTCATCGTGCCGAAGTTCGACTTCACGCCCGCGGATAAAGACGCGGCGATCGAGAGTGCGGTCGCTGTCCTGCCGGCGTCGAGTCCGAGGAGCAGTGCAGCGCCGGCGGTACCCCCGAATACGCCGAGCGTCGCCGTGGGATGCCAGCCCTTCTCGTAGTGATGCATGTTGACCGCGCGCCCGAGACGGGCCTGGGTCTCCCAGCCGACGATGAAGGCAAGCAGGAGATCCTTGCCCGACGAGCCCAGCGATTCCCCCAGCGCGAGGATGCCCGGCAGGATCGCGATGGAGGGATGACCTGCCATCGAATTGTTCGTATCGTCGTAATCGAGCGCATGCGCAGCGGTGCCGTTGATCACGGCGGCGTCCATGATCGGCGCCCGGCGCGCCGTGCCCCACACGAGACTCGGTCCGGCATTCGCGCCGCCGGTAAGCACGCGTTCGGCGATCTTCGGCGCGTCTTCATGAGCCCCCGCCAAGGCACATCCGATGGTATCGACGATGGATACCTTGGCCCACTTCAAGGCATCGGGTGGCAGGTCTTCGTAGCGCATGCCGACGATGCGTTCGCCCAGCTGGTTTGCGACGGTCATGGATTCCTCACGTCTGCGGATGGATGGTGATCACGGCCACATTGGGTCGCGGCCCGATTCGACCCCGGATCGAGCCGCGGTCTTCAACGTCGGATGCAAGACTACAATGGCCGCTCGACGATACGATCGAGTTTGCGAGGGAGATCGCAATGCTGTCAAGCAAGCGTCCGGCGGGGAACCTCCTAAGCGCACGCCGTTCGCGCCTCGTCGCGCTCATCCTGCGGCTGGGCGTCGGACTGCTCGCCGGGTCGCACCTTGGCTTCGCCGGCGCAGCCGACCCCAACCTCGAACACCCGACCCATCTGGTCACGGTCGCGCGCGACGGCTACTCGATCGCCGGCATCGCCACGCATCTCGAGGGGGCGTCGAAATTCAAGCATGGCATCGCCCTCTTCCCGGGCAACCCCGGCATCCTCCGGGCACGCGAATCGAACGGGGAGATCCGTCATGCCATGGTCGGCAATTTCCTGATCCGCTCGCGCCGCCACTGGCTCGGCGAGGACATCCTGGTTCTGAGCGTCGACGCCCCCTCGGACAAGTGGGAAGGCTTCGCGCAGGCGTTCCGCGAAACCGATCGCTACGGTCAGGACGTGGCCGCGCTGCTCAGGGAAGCGGGCCGCCGCTTCCAAATCGAGGACTGGACCCTCGTCGGCACGAGCGAGGGCTCGGTCAGCGCCTTTCACGCCGCGCGCATGCACCCCGAACTTGCGCAACGGGTCATCCTCACCGCGTCGCTATTTCGGCCGAATCGAAACGGCGACGGGATGAGCGGCGCCGACTTCACGCAGTTGAAGCGGCCGCTGCTCTGGGTTCATCACGCCGATGATCCGTGCCCGGTGACTTCGTATTCCGACGCCGTCGCGTTCTCGAAGCGCAGCAACGCGCCGCTCGTCACGGTACGCGGCGGCGGTCCCGGACATGGGCCCGCATGTCAGGCTCAAACGGCGCACGGCTTCGTCGGCATCGAACGGGCAACGGTGCTCGCGATGCGAAGTTGGGTGAAGACCGGCAAGGTGCCGCGCGACGTCGGTCCCTGAACGCGATGAGACCGACGGCGATTCGAATCGCGTTGTCGGCCGAAGCTCACCTGACGCCGCCGCGTTGGAACCAGCTCAACCGGCCAGCGCCGCCTTCCACCACCGACGCGTGAGCAGCATCGCCAGCACGCCCTGCGCCGCGAGCGCCACGACGCCATTGCGCGGACCGAGCGTCTCTGCCAGCCAGCCGAGGTAGAAGAATCCGATCGGGCTCGTCCCGATGCACATCGAGAGCAGACCGAGCAACCGCGCCCGCATCTCGTTCGGCGTGTACCGATATACGAGCGTCGATTGCATGATGGCGAACGAGGCGCCCAGCGTACCGGTACACAGCAACACCAGCGCACCCGCGATGCCATTGGGCGCATAGGCAAACGCCATCAGGGTCGTGAAGTAGACGGCCACCGCCGCCGCATAGACGCGCCCCTGCCAATGGAGCTTCACCAGCGTTCCGACGAGCAGTGCCCCGATCAGCCCGCCGATGCCGTCGGCGCTCGCCATCATGCCGACACCGGACGGATCGAGGCGCATGTAGTCGGTGCCGATGACGGGGATCATGCTGCTGCAGGGCCAGCCGAAAATGTTGAAGTAGATCGTGACGAGGAACACGCCGACGACGCGCCGGTCGCTGCGCATCCAGACGATCCCCTGTGCGATGCTGGTGAGGATGCCCTCCTTGCGGTCTGCAGCGTGTTTGCGGCTGCGCACGCGAATGCGCAATGCCGCCCATAGACTCGGCACGTACAGCACGACGCCGAGCCAGAATAC
>JBIKKL010000641.1:0-3174 GCA_044360365.1 Burkholderiales bacterium
CCCCGGACAGCTTGATCACCTTCGCCCACTTGGTGATCTCGTCGCGGATGAAGTTGGAGAACTCGGCGGGAGTGCTGCCGACCGGGTCGGAACCCTCCGATTTGAGACGTTCGCGCATCTCGGGATTGGCGAGCACCTTGCGCACTGCACCGGCCATGCGCTCGACCGCTTCGGCAGGGAGCTTCGCCGGGCCGGCCAAGCCGTTCCATGCGACGGCCACGAAGCCCTTGAGGCCGGACTCGTC
Source organism: Burkholderiales bacterium (assembly GCA_044360365.1). Taxonomy (GTDB): domain Bacteria; phylum Pseudomonadota; class Gammaproteobacteria; order Burkholderiales; family WYBJ01; genus WYBJ01. The sequence goes on from JBIKKL010000641.1 coordinate 245, forward strand.
GAGCGTGGGCATGTCGGGCAGCACGGCGGAGCGCTGCAGGCTGGTTACCGCGAGGGGACGCAGCTTGTTCGACTTGATAAGGGGGTATGCCGAGGTGAGCCCGTTGAATATGAGATCGACGTGGCCGCCGACGAGATCCGTCAATGCAGGCGCATTGCCCTTGTAGGGCACGTGGACCATCTTCACCCCTGCCATGGAATTGAACAATTCGCCTGCCAGATGATTCGAACCGCCGGTTCCCGACGAGCCGAAATTGAGCGCACCGGGCTTCGACTTCGCCAATGCGATCAGCTCCCTGATATTGCGCGCGGGCACGCTGGGATTGACCACGACGACGAGGGGCGTCGTGTTGATCAGCGTGATCGGCGTGAAGTCGTTGAACGGGTCGTACGGAAGCTTCGACAACAGACTCGGATTGATCGTGAAGGGCGCGGGCACGACCAGCAGCGTATGGCCATCGGGAGCGCTGCGTGCCACCGACTCGGTGCCGATCACCGTTCCGCCGCCGGGGCGATTGTCGACGATTACCGATTGTCCGAACAGTTCGGTGAGCTTGGCGCTCAGCACGCGGGCGACGATGTCGGTACTGCCGCCGGCCGCGAATGGAACGATGAAGCGAACGGGTTTCGACGGGTAATTCTGCGCTTGGGCAGCATTGCAGGCTGCGCATGCAGCGAGTACGAGCGCCGCCGGATAGCGTATGGCCATGGGATTCCTCCTGTCGGGTGGTCAGCGGCCGGCCGGATCGTGCAGAACGATGAGGGCGTCCGCAGCGACGACGCCCTGGCCTGCAGGACGCACGAACAGCGGGTTGATGTCGATTTCCTTGATGCGATCCGCGTGGTCCGCGATCAGCAGTGATACGCGCACCAGTACGTCCGCGAGGGCATCCACGTCCAGCGCCGTCGATCCGCGATAGCCGTGCAGGAGCGCCGCACCCTTGATCTCGTTCAGCATGTCGTGAGCGGTCGCGAGATCGAACGGCGCGAAGCGATGCGTCACGTCGTGCAATATCTCGGTCAGGATGCCGCCCAGTCCGAACATGACGGTCGGGCCGAAATAGACATCGTCGACCGCGCCGATGATGACTTCGGTGCCGCTCGCCATCTCCTGCGCGAGTACGCCGTCGATGCGAGCTTCGCGGCGGTAGCGGCGTGCAGCATCGATGACATCGCGGGCGGCCCGGCGCAGCTCATCCGGGGTCATCACGTTCAGGCGAATGGCGCCCGCTTCGGTCTTGTGGGCGATGTCGGGCGATTCGATCTTCACCGCCAGCGGGAAGGTCAGCTCCTCGGTGGTCAACGTGTCGATTTCGCCTTCACGGATGAGGCGATCGCGTACGGCCGCGATGCCGTAGTGGCCGAGGATCTGCTTGGAGGCTCGCTCACCGAGCGAACCGCTCCCCGACAGGTCGAGCGCTTGTCGGTCGACGATGCGTGCAGTGCGTATGGCACTGCGAGCGCGGTAGCGTTCGGCCTTCACGCCGAAGCGGTACATCGCACCGAGGGCATTCAATGACCGCCGCGGCGAAAGAAAACACGGGATGCCTGCGGCGCGCACGATCTCCTGCGCTTTCACCTCTCGCTCGGAACCCGATCCCCACTGCAGTACGACGGGCTTGTCGCTGCGCTCGGCCATCGCGACGAAACCCGGTGCCCAGACGCTTGCCACCGAACCCGGCGCAGAGCGTACGATGGCCATGTCGAACTCGTCGCCGTTGAGCGCGGTTTCGATGACCTTCGTATACGATACGAAGTTGTCGCCATAGCCCTGGGGCGTGAGATCGACCGGATTGCCGAGCGACCCCAGCTCGGGCGAGATCGGTTTCAGCTTCGAGACGGTTTCGGACGAGGACTCAGGCACCTCCAGCCCTTGCTGCTCGCATAGATCGGCGATCAATACGCCGGCGCCGCCGGATAGCGTCGTGATGAGTACGCGGTTGCCCCGGGCCCGCTTCTTGTAGCCGAGGAATTGCGCGAGGTCGACCACGTCGTCCGTGTCGCCGATCTCGATGTAGCCGCCTTGGTCGAGCGCGCGTCGGAACAGCTCGGGCCCCGCGGTCAATCGACCGGTGTGCGACGTGGCCGCGCGGCGTCCCGAGCGGGAGTTGCCGACCTTCCACATCAGCACTGGCTTTTCGAGTTCCAGGGCGCGACGCCCGATGCGGATCAGGCCACGGCCGTCGGTGCTGCCTTCGAGATAGGCGACGACTGCATCGGTGTCGTCGCGTTCGAGCAGATAGCCGATGAGTTCGGTCGCGGTGATGTTGGTCTCGTTGCCGGTCGAAACGATGTTGCTGAAGCCCACGCCCTGGGCATCGGCGGCGGCGACCATCCCCATGCCGTAGCCGCCGCTTTGAGTGACCATCGCGAGACGTCCGGCTTTCAGGTTCGGATTGCCCATCGCACCGCCGAATCCGGCATGGACGTGTTCGTTCAGGTTGAGCATGCCGATGCAGTTGGGCCCGACGATCCTCACCTTGTTGCGAGCGAGGGCTGCTTCGAGCTCGCGCTGATTGCTCGCCCCGGCTTCGCCGATCTCCTGAAAACCGGCACTGAGGACGATCGCGAACAGGATGCCGCGTGCCCCGCATTGGTCGATGACGCCCGGGACATGCCGACCGCCGACGACGATGAGCGCAAGGTCGCACGGATCGGGCACGGCCGAGAGATCGGGATAGCAGGGCAACCCCTTCATCTCTCTGTATTTGGGATTCACCGGATACACCTTGCCGGCGTAGCCGAACTCGGTAAGGTAACGCAGCGGTTGCCCCGCCACGCTGTTGTCGGCGGAGGATGCGCCGACAAGGGCAATGCCGCGCGGGCTGAACAGGCGGTCGAAGTTCGTCGTGGTCAATGGAGCCTCTTGGGCAATGCTCGTGGGCGGCGGGTGGAGACGGTAATTCTAGCAGCCTGTCGGAACTGCTTTCG
>JBIKKL010000642.1:0-3167 GCA_044360365.1 Burkholderiales bacterium
CACTGGACCCGCGACTCGACCGTCGACGTCCGAGCGCTACCGAGATTACCAAAACCCACGCCTCTCCACCGCTCTGGCGACGCATCGACTGCAGCGCAATCTGGATCAAGAAACTCGCAACGTCCGTGACGATCGTGTCGCACGACTCCCTCGCCCCCAACGCGTATCGAGCGAGCATCAGATCGAACGCCTGTCCCTCCTCGCGCAAGGTGTAGCAGTCGAGTACGCACCGAGTCTTCAATCTATCGAGCTTGTACAGCGCTCGTAGTCGCTTCAACCATTGCGGTATCGGGTATCGATCCCTGTCTCTCGCGCGGCGTACTGCGTCGCCGATTGCGGCCCCCAGAGGGCCGATCTGAGCCGGGAGATTTCGAGTCCAGCGACTGCCTGAGAATACGGAAAGGCGTAGACCTTCCCTGAGCGGGCAGAACTCGTTACATCGACGACGCTTCGAGTTCGAGGTACGGCTTCGTGAATGCTCGGCCTGAACAGGAAGATCCTGCATGAGCCCCTGGCGTACCGTCCGCTATTGGGTCGAAGCGCGTCTTTGGCGGACCGGATGCGCGCCCCGCCGCGATCAGACGGACGAAAGGACCGTACAGCGTACGAACGCACCCGAGGGCGAACTCGTTACCGATCGACCCGCGTTCATCGTCCGCAGCGAAATATCAACCGAAGCGCGACGTGGAAAACGCCGCGATGTCGACGCTCGACGGACGTCCCGCCACAAGTTCGGCCAGCAGTTTGCCCATGACCGACCCTGCGCTCATTCCGAAGTGGGAGTTGCCGAACGCAAACCACGCATTGTCGAACTTCGGCGCAACGCCCAATACAGGGAGCCCGTCGGGCAGGCTGGGTCGATTGCCCGCCCAGCGGGTGACCTTGTCCAGCCGCACGCCGGGGAACATCTTCTGCGCCTGCGACTTCAGGAGCTCCGCGCGCTGCCAGTTCGGCTCGGAATCGATCCCGCCGAACTCCGCCGTGCCGGCCAGGCGCAAACCACAGTTCATGGGCGAACAGGCGAACTTCGCATCGGTGTTCGTAACCGGTATGCGCGGTTGCACGCCGGGATCTTCGATGGTGATGTGATAGCCGCGCTCGGCTTCGACCGGAATCTTCGTCCCGAGTTGGGCCGTGAGATCGCCCGAGCCGGCCCCGGCGGCGATGACCACGCGCTCCACCGGATGTGCCTTGCCCTCGACCAGAATCGCCTGAACCTTTCGCCCCTCCTTCTGGAAGCCGGTGACCTTGCCGCGAAGGATCGTTGCGCCGTTGCGTTCGGCAGCGCGAGCGAGGCTGGTCACGAGCTGATGCGGATTCTTGCAGCGGCCGTTGTCAGGCAACAGCAGCCCGCTTTTGTAGATCGGTGCAAGCGAGGGTTCGAGTTCGCGGATCTCCATCCAGTCGAGCACGGTGGAGCGAACACCGGCCATTTCGCGCATGCGCTGCGAAAGCGCCGATCCCTGGGCCGAATCCGGCTTCTCGGATACGTACAACTGACCGGAAAGTTCGATCAGGCCCTCTGCATCCGTGCCCTTGGTGATGACGTCGTACGCTTCGATGGTCCCGCCGTGCAGCGCATGCATGGCGCGGGACGTCGCAAGCGCGGCCTCTTCCTTTGCCGATCGCACCGCGCGCGACAACCACGGCAACACCTTCAAGAAATGGCCCGGGCGCACGGCAAGCGGCCCCTGCGGATCGAGCAGCCAACCCGGCGCCTCGCGCCAGATGCCGGGGATGAGATACGGCACGACGGCCCCAGGACTGATGTTGCCGGCATTGCCGAACGATGCCCCTTCGCCGACGCCGCCCGAATCGATCAGCGTCACCTTGAAGCCGGCCCGCTGCAGCCAAAGAGTCGATGCCACGCCCACGATACCGGCGCCGACGACGGTGACGCTTGCTTCGCTCATCGTTCCAATCACTCCGCCTTGATGTTTCGTTCCTTGACGAGCTTCGCGAACTTCTGCCGCTGGGCCCGGATGAATTCCGCCGTCTCCGCCGGCGACTTGGTCGCATCCGGTTCGAAGCCGAGCGTGATCATCTTCTCGCGGAGCGCCTTGCTGGTGACGACATCGCGCAGGGCTGCGTTGAGTCGGTTGATTGCCTGCGGCGGCGTCCCGGCCGGTGCCTGGATGGACTCCCACGTGGCGACATCGAACCCCGGGATGCCGGACTCTGCCACCGTCGGGATGTCGGGCGCGCCGCTCGCCCGTTTCGCCGTGGTGACTGCCAGCGCCTTGACCTTGCCGTCACGGGCCAGATTGATGGCCGAACCGATGCCCGGCATCATCATCATGACGCGTCCGCCCATGACATCGGCGACCGCCGGCGCACTGCCTTTGTAGGGCACATGCACCATTTGCGTACCCGTCAAGCTCGCCATCAATTCTCCAGCCAGATGGGCCGCGCTGCCGACGCCGAACGAAGCGTAATCCATCTTGCCGGGTCGCGCCTTCGCCAATGCGATCAGTTCCTTCACGTCCTTGACGGGCAGCGATTTGGGCGTGATCAGCAGCAAGGGCACGATGGCGACGATGGTGACGGGCGCGAAATCCTTGTCCGGATCGTAGGGCAGCTTGTAGAGGCTCGGGTTGATCGCGAACGATGCCGATACGAAGAGCAGCGTATACCCATCGGCGGGCTGGTTCTTCACGTACTCGGTGGCGACGATCGTGTTCGCACCGGGACGATTGTCGACCAATACCTGCTGGCCGAGTTTCTCCGGCAGGGCATTGCCCAACAGTCGCGCCAAGGTGTCCGATCCGCCTCCGGGCGGAAATCCCACCCACATTCGAATCGATTTGGTGGGATAGCCCTGTGCCGCAGCGCCCCCGGCCATGGCCAACGTCGTACATCCGGCAACCGCGCAATGCACTACCGTCCGCAGAACCTGCATGATGATCAACTCCCCGATGAATTCTTGAACTCGACGGCAAACCGATTCTACGCCGCTCCCACGCATGCATGCGCAAGACTCGTGCCGTATCGCCTTCAGAATTTCATTCGGGCAACGCCGCCAGTTCCTGCAGCGACAGCGGCTTCAACGGTGGACGCACATTGAACGTGCCGATCGCTTCCACATCCACCCCCCGCGCGCGCGCAACGATCTCGGCCGCAGGCAACCCGCACATGCGCCCCTGACACGGCCCCATGCCGCAGCTGGT
>JBIKKL010000644.1:0-3161 GCA_044360365.1 Burkholderiales bacterium
GATCGAGCATGTATGCGGTACCGTCGACATCAGTGACCACCCAGCGCTTGCCCGGCGACGCGGTGGACACCCAGACCGGCGGGACGGTCTTTTCCCAACTCCTGGTGTCCGAGTAATCGGTCTGCGCCAGATCGACCTGCGCACGTTGTTTTCCGATGTACCGATAGACCAGTCCGCCCTCACCACCATAGCGATGGTCGCTCGCGAGCTTGACGGTGTCGCCTCGCAGCAGGGTCTTCTTGGCAGCCTCTGTCGGGCGCCACTGCGCCTCATCAGCGAAATTGACTTTCGAGAGATCGGTGTTTAGATCTGGCTTGCCAATGTACTCATAAACCTTGCCCGCCAGTGACCCGGTCGCCACGCCGACCTTGTTGCCCTGCTTCACGGTCTTAATGCCGTCGGTGGTGGCGTAGTCCCATTGCGTCCCGTCAGTGCTGCGATAGAGGGATGCGAACAACACCGGCGCCACCTCCGGCAGAATCACCCCAGATTCGCGCAAGATCTGCGTCAATGCCTTGTTGACTGCCGGATCGGCAAAATCGGTGGCCAGTTGCCAGCGGCTGGTGTTCGAGAAGTCTTCCTTCCAGAGATCGATCCGGGTTTCGTCCTGGATTTCCTCCCAGACAGCGGTCGTATTGAAGGCAACATCGGTCAGGTTGACCTTTGTGGCCTCTGTGCCTTTGTACCGGTAGAGTTTGCCGACCAGGTCGCTCTTGGCGTGGTTGCTCGCAACGCGCACCAGATCACCGGGCTTCACCTCACGAACGATCTCCTGAGTGGTGTACATCTCGGTCTGGCCCAGGAAGCGGTACACCTTGCCTGGTACGCCGCCTGCGGTGTGCACGGAATCAACGCGTACGGTGTAACCGTCGCGCAGGGTCTGCGATTTGGTTTCGACCTCGCGCCAGTCGCCATCATCTGCGAAGTTGATCGTTGCCAGATTGAGCGAAACAGGCGGATGCGAGCCGACACCACGGTCGAACTCGTAAATTCGACCGTCATCGGCGCGTACCTTCTCGCCGTCGTCCAACGTGACCTCACCGTCCTTGGGCAGATAGTCCCATTGCTGACCGGACGTGCTGGAGTAGGAGGACTTCTTGTTGGCGTTGGCCAGACCGTCGATGGCCACCGGCGTGATGCCTCGCTCGAGAGCATTGGCAAGCGTAAATTCACCCAGTTTCACGCCGCTTGCGGTCGCGCTCACGTCGAGCGCGGCCGTGCGGGTGGTGAGTCGCGCGCCACTGACGTGCGCGAGCACATCCGTATCAATGCTGTTGAATGCGAGCGAAAGCCCGACCGACACCGCAACCCCGGCCTTTCCAGACAAGGACGCCGAGAGCGCCGCCGCGCCTGCCATCGAGTTGATCGAGGCACCGCTGTCGGCGTGTACCGTGATCGAATCCGCGGAGATCGCACGCGATGAGGCTACGCTGTCATCAATCGTTGCCTCAAGGCTCGTGTAAACGCGGTTTTCGGCGTACACGCCAGCTGCGCTGACCGATATGGCGTTCTTGCCGCTTGCACCCACCGCAGCGGCCAGGGCGGTTACCTTAGCCGTAATGACCCCATCCCCATGCGCATCGAGCACCAGGCTGCCCGCCGCATTCACAGCCGCATCGGCGATTCGCGCGCGCGCCCTCGAGGTGGACGGCGAGTAGCTGATCAGCTTCCAGCGGCTTTCGTCGGACCAACTCTGAGCGGGAAAGTCGATGCCGTTGCTATCTTCATACGTGTCGCCCACGAACTCATAGACCTCGTCTTGCACAAGGCCCGTGTCGTTCATCACCCTCTTGCCCTTTTCGAGCCTGGTGAGCTTGTTCTCGGCGTTGTACAGCGAAGCCTTGAAGTCGTATGCGGCTGCGACAGGTTGCGCGCCGATGATGTTCCTGGCCATCGAGAGGCCCAGAGCGACACCCGTGGCGGGTTCCTTGCCACCCACGGAGACCGAGATGGCGCTGGTCTTGACCTTCGCCCCGATCTGCGCATCGTCTTTCGCATCGATCTGGATATCACCATCCGCGCTGCCACTACCCGTGGTGACCAGGTCAATCGTGGAGAGATAAGCGTCGGCAACGCCGTTGATCCGGTTGAATACCAGCGTACCGCCGCCGCCAACCGCAGGGCCGCCCTTCACGCTTGCCGAAACCGACACCGCCGATGCGCTGCCCTCTGAATTGATGACCGCACTGCGATCGACCGCGATGCGTACATCGCCACCAACGTGGGCCTTGCCCGTGCCGTCAGCGGTACCAGCCAGATAGGCGCGCACCTCGTTCAACACCTCGTTGCGACTGAACGAAATGCCTACCGACACGGCAACCGATCCCCCGCCGCCCGCGGCGATCGAAATGGCACTCGCCGCCACATCGGACACGATCAGGGACCGCGCATCTGCAAAGATGCTGAGCGATCCAGCGACTTGGAGATCCTTGATGTTTGACAGGTAAGCGCGGGTGTCCGCGGACACGCGGTTGAGCGAACCCACGGGCGCAATCGTCACCGCGGTGGCGTCATCCTTGCTGAATTCCGGACTGACCGCCTGCGCCGAGTTTTCGATCATTGCTTCGATCTGACTCGTATTGGCTGCAGTGACCGACACCTTGCCACCGCTCTTGATCAGGCTGCCATCCGCCCAGGCATGGGTGACAAGCGGTTGCTGCCCCGCATACGAGGAGCCCGCAATCAGATCGGCAACATTTGCCAGTACATTGACTGGCTGAAAGCCGATCGTGTTCACCGCCATCGTCACACCAATCGACACCGCCGCAGCGACTGAACTGTCAACCCGCGCGTCGATCGTTGAATCGTTGACTGCCTGGATGATCACATCGCCCGCGGGGCCTGTTTCAAGGCTGCCGCCCTGAGCCCACGCGCGCGCGCCGCCCAGCACGGTGTTGGTGGCAACGACCAGATTGAGTCCGACGTCTCCAGCCTCGACCGAGCTTTCATCATCGGCCTTGACGCGGGAGTTATCCGTCGCCCTGAGTGCGATTCCGCCGGCACCCTTGGCTGCCACTTGCTCCAGCGATGCATCGACGGCTGACCGCGAGTCGTTGCGTATGACCAGCCCACCAAACCCAACCTTGCTGCCACCACCGCCCTGTTTGGTGAGCGCATCGAACGCTTCTCCGGCCAGGGCCAGACCAAAACTGCTCACATCC
>JBIKKL010000646.1:0-3158 GCA_044360365.1 Burkholderiales bacterium
TCGCATGATTGCGCTCGCCGTTTCAATTGCCTTTTGCCAGCCGCTTTGGGCTGCCGATGGGTTTACGCCCAAGATCGGTCAAGCCGGCAAGGATGTCATCTGGGTCCCGACCCCGGACGCGCTCGTCGAGCGAATGCTCGATATGGCGAAGGTTACCGAACGCGACTACGTCGTGGACCTCGGCGCGGGCGACGGACGCACCGTGATTGCGGCGGCGAAGCGCGGAGCGAAGGCGGTCGGCATCGAATTCAATGGTGACATGGTCGAAGTTGCGAAGCGGAACGCCGAAGCCGCCGGCATGACCGGCAAGGCGACATTCCAGCAAGGCGACATCTTCGCCACCGATTTCAGCCAGGCGACCGTGGTCACGATGTATCTGCTCTCGTCACTCAATCTCAAGCTGCGCCCTGCCCTGCTCAGGATGAAACCCGGTACCCGACTCGTCTCGCATGCATTTACGATGGCAGAGTGGGATCCCGACGAAACCGCAATCATCGAGGGTGCCAGTGCTTACCTCTGGATCGTTCCGGCGAATGTGCAAGGGCGCTGGGAAGGAAAAGGTCCGAACGGCCCGTTCACTCTCACGATCACGCAGACGTTTCAAAAGGTCCAGGCCAGGGCGAACGCTCAGGGACGCAGCATCGATATCGGCAATGCCTCCCTCTCCGGGCCGCAGTTTTCGTTCACCCTGAACGATGATGCCGGCCACGCCCTGAAGTTCCACGGCACCGTGGTGGGCGACAGCATCGAAGGTACGGTCAATGGCGCCGGAGCCGCCAATTCGCGCTGGAGTGCAAAGCGCATGAACTGACGGCGTGCTCAGGCCGCAGCGCTGCACGCGAACGGATCGTTGACCGAAGCGATCACGGTACCCTTGTCCACCTTCTGCAGCGGCATGCCGTAACGGGTGGCCGTCATTTCTGCAACGATCGACAGCGCAATCTCGGCGGGCGTCTTGCCGCCGAGCTTCAATCCGACCGGCCCGCGCAGACGGTCCAACTCGGCCTCCGTCATCTCGAAGTGTTCGATGAGCCGCTCTCGCCGCTTGGCGTTGTTGCTCCTCGAACCGATCGCTCCGACGTAGAACGCCGGCGAGCGCAATGCTTCGAGCAGCGCCATGTCGTCGAGCTTGGGATCATGGGTGGCGGCCACCACGGCCGTGTGCGGATCCATCGCGAGCGCGCGCACGACATCATCAGGCATTTCACGGGTGAGCACTGCGCCCGGAACATCCCATCCTGTCGCGTACTCTTCGCGCGGATCGCAGATCACGACCTGATAATCGAGCGCCTGCGCGAACTGCGCGACATAGCGCGAAAGTTGACCGGCGCCGATCACGACGAGCCGCCAGCGGGGCCCATGCACCGTCGTCAGGACCTTGCCGTCGAAGTCCACGCCGTCGATCGCCCGCCCCTGGCGAACTTCGACCCGCCCCGAGGCGAGATCCAGAGTGCGCGTAATGACCTCGTGCCGGGCCACCGCTTCGACCAGTGCATCGAGACCCGACTGCGGCCCAAGTCGCTCGACCACGATTTCCAGCGTACCGCCGCAAGGCAAGCCGAAGCGCTCGGCCTGTTCCTTCGTCACTCCATAGACGACGAGTTCGGGGCCGCCTTGAGCCACCGACCTGGACTTCACGCGATCGATCAGGTCATCCTCCACGCAGCCACCGGACACGGACCCGGTGACCATGCCGTCCTCCCGGATGACCGTCATGGCCCCGACCGGACGAGGCGCCGAACCCCACGTCCTCACGATGGTCGCAAGGTAGGCAGCGCGTCCCGACTTCAGCCAGGCTAAGCTCGTCTTCAGTACATCGAGATCGACACTGTCCAATTTCGCTTCTCCGGCGGGCGCTTCGAGGATCAGGCCCACGTTATGATCGAAAGAATATAGCGTGTTCCCTAGCCGGGGAGCAAGTCCGGTGCCCGGCCCTGCGGTCGCGCGTTTATCTGGCGTCGCCATTGGGAAAGAAGAGCTGCTCGCCACCGACCTTGTAGCCGGCGATCGCGGTTTGTCCCTGCGCGGAAACCAGCCAGTCGATGAAGGCCTGTCCGGGCTGGACCTTGACGTGCGCGTGCTTCGAAGGATGGACGAGCATGACCCCATACTGATTGAATAGCCGCTTGTCGCCTTCTACGACGATGGTGAGCTCGCCCCGGTTCTTGAAGCTGAGCCACGTGCCGCGGTCCGCGAGCAGGTACGCATTCATCGACGAAGCCGAGTTGAGCGATGGCCCCATGCCGGACCCCGTCTCCCGATACCACTTGCCGCGCCCTTGTACGGGATCGATGCCTGCGACTTTCCATAGCCTCAGCTCGGCTGCGTGCGTGCCGCTTTTGTCGCCGCGGGACACGAAGGGCGAACCGTTGCTCGCGATCTTCTTGAGTGCATCGGTGATGTCCTTGAATCCGGCGACGCCCGCCGGATCGCTCTTCGGCCCGATCAAGACGAAATCGTTGTACATCACCGGGAGGCGCTTTACACCGTAGCCCTCGGCCACGAACTTATCCTCGGCTTGGGGATCATGGACGAAGACCACGTCCGCATCGCCGCGCCGCGCCATGTCGAGGGCCTGCCCTGTACCCAATGCGACGACACGTACCTGAATGCCGCTCGTCTTCGTGAATTGCGGCAGCAGGTGCTTGAAAAGCCCCGACTGCTCGGTCGAGGTGGTCGATGCTACGGTAATGAAGGACTCGGCCGCCCCGACGGGCAGGATCGGCATCACGGATGCAACGAGCGCACAGGCAATACGAAGCACGGCAGCTACCATGGCAGTTCTCCTTGGACGAATGCCGCCCCCTCGGGCGACGAGGGCGTACGAAAAAAGGCGTCTGCGGGGGTGTGTTCGATCAAGCGCCCGTGGGCCAGCAATACGATCTCGTCGCCCATGCGGCGGGCCTGCCCGAGGTTGTGAGTCGTCATGACGATCTTCGTGCCGGCAGCGTGTATCGATTGAACGATGTCTTCCACCTGTTTCGTCGCCGTCGGATCGAGGTTTGCTGTCGGCTCGTCGAGGAAGAGCACATCGGGTTCGAGTGCCCAGGCACGACCCAGCGCAACGCGCTGCTGCTCGCCGCCCGAAAGCACGCGAGCAGGACGATGCGGGATGTCCGCGAGGCCCACCAATGAGAGCGCGTGCAGCGCACGCTCCG
>JBIKKL010000647.1:0-3157 GCA_044360365.1 Burkholderiales bacterium
GTTTGGCGAGTGGCACGGAACGTTCCTGTCCGCCCAGAATAGGCTTCAGGCATGGATACCTGCAGGCTTTGCGCACGGCTTCTGTGTTGTGAGTGAGTCAGCAGAATTGATCTACAGGTGCACGACGTGCTACGCGCCCGACAGTGAGCGCTGCATCGCCTGGAACGATCCGACGATTCGCATCAAGTGGCCAATCGAGGGCTTGCCTGTTCTGTCCGACCGGGATCGCTGCGGTGTCCGGCTCGAGGACGCAGAAGTCTTTTGAGGCGTCGATGGGGTGTACACGAAGTCGATGGGCGTCGGGCGTGGCCTCTTCTTGATGTGGGCGGGTCGGGTACATCGGCGCAGCCTCAATATCCGCCTTGTGGCCAGGACGCGCACGCGTAGGGCGGGTTCAGTGCGCGGCGCGGGCGTCGCTCCACATGAGCTGGGGGTGACGGTCGGTGATGTGAGTCTGGTGACCGTGGCGGTCGACGCAGTATTCGTTGCACACGATCACTTCGTCGAAAGCGGCCCCGGCCGGGATGTGGGTATATTCAAAAAGTATGCTGCGCACCAGGCGCGAGCCCTTCTCGAGCACTGAACCTTGTCCGATCCAGGCCGGCCCGATGATTTCGCTGCCGGCTTCGATGCGGCAGCCGGACCCGATGTAGACCGGGCCCTGGATCCTGACCTCGTCCCAGTCGATGCGTGTGTTGAGGCCCATCCAAACCTGGTCGCGGACTTGCTTGCCCGGCACTTTCAGGCCCGCCACCGAGCCCTTCATCACTTGCTGCAGAACGGCCCAATAGTCTGAGATCTTGCCGATGTCGATCCAGTTGAAGTTGCGCTTCTGCGCATAGAAGGGCAGGCCGCGCGTGACGAGCATCGGAAACAGATCGCCGCCGATGTCGAAGTGCTCGGCTGGGGGAATGAGGTCGATCACCTCGGGCTCGAAGATGTAGATGCCGGTGCTCGCACAGTTGGACTTGGCCTGGTCGCGCTGGGGCTTCTCCTGGAATTGCTGGTTGCGTCCGTGCTCGTCCGCGACCACGACACCGTAGTTCGAGACCTCGTCCCAGTCGACTTCCTTCGTGATCACGCTAGCCAGCGCGCCGCGACGCCGGTGCTCGTAAAAGGCGAGGTTCAGATCGAGGTCGATCAGGGCGTCACCGCACAGCACCAGCGTGGTCTCGTCGAAGAACTGGCCGAAATCCTGGATCTTGCGGATGCCACCGGCAGAGCCGATGGGGTGCGGCACGACGCTGCCGTTAACCATGCGGCCTTCGAACGAGTAGCCGATCTCGACGCCGTAATGATGGCCGTCGCCGAAATAGCCTTCGATTTTCTCGTGCAGGTAGCTGGTGTTGATCATGATCTCGCGCACGCCGTAGCGTGCGAGATGCTCGATGAGGTAAGCCAGAACGGGTTTGCCGAGGATGGGAATCATCGGCTTGGGCAGTTCGTAAGTCAGGGGCTGAACCCGGGTGCCCTTGCCTGCGGCGAGAATCATCGCTTTCATTGGGCGGCCTGCTGGAACTCGTCTTTTGTATGAGAAAAATACAGTCCGTGCACAAATACCATATAGAGCAAAGCGCAGAGGTCGATAGAATAGAGACAATCGCTCGGGTTGTCTCAGAGCCCATCTAACCGGCACGGTTTGCTGATCGCAATGGTGCAAGGTGTGGCTTCGGCAGCGATTCGTTGCCTCCTTTCGCTAGCTCGGTGTGAGTTGCGGCCCCGCATGCGTGTGGCGATGATTTTCGCTTGCCTAACGCACACGGATGTGGTGCAGCGATCCTGGTATCAGATGCTCCTGCGTTGCTGACCGGCAGTGGCGAGGCCGAGGCGAGAGAGCTGTTTTCCAATACCTACCTGGCGAGGCGAATCGCGTTCTTCAACGAGCTCGATAGTCACGCAGTCACGCACGGAATGACTACGCGGGCGATTATAAAAGGCGTAAGTTTTGACCCACGGATAGGCGCTTACTACAATCATTCGAGCTTTGGCTGCGGCAGTTATTGTTTGCCCAAGGGCACGAATCAACCGCTGGCCAATTACCAAGATGTGTCTCAAAACCTGGTCAACGCGTGTTATCGAATCGAACTGGACGCGGACAAGTTTGGTTGCAGAGGATGACCTGCGTCGACAGCCCGAAACGGTGGGAATGTACCGACTCATCATGAAGGTCGGGAGAGATAATTTTCCTCCAAGCAGCATCCAAGGCGTAATGAAGCGTGTCAAGGCTAAGTGCGTCGAGCTTGTTCTCTACGAGCCGGCACTGGAAGATTAGATGATTTACCGTTTACCGGTCGGACGGGATCTTGCGGAGTTCAAGGCAGTATCTGATGTCATTATCGCGAATCGTTGTGCACCCGAATTGGTGGACGTCGAACGAAAAGTCTATACGAGAGACATGTTCGGCGGCGACGCTTAACACGCTGCTGACATCCAGGGTCAGTGCAGCAAGACGAGACAAGGCATCTCGGTGACGAAGTCCCTGCCAATACCAGTTGCACGTGCCGTGAGTGCGCAACGCGCGCAAACGAGCGCCAATCCCAGCATGGCCCTCAATCATGCCGTGGCCCTGGATAAGCTGCTCGCGACGATGAACTGGCACTCGCCGGTCACGTACTCGTCGAGTGCGATCGCGGTACCGGGTGAACAACTCTGCCACGTTGTAGAACCTTTGGTCGATGTTTCGTCCGATGCCATCGGTCGAGCCCACGCGGAGGTCATGCTCGGTGCGAGTCATAGGGGTATATCGGAGGCCTTTCAATTCGCACAGGGCGCCGAGGTTCGCGCGCTAAATCTCCTTTACGCAAACCAGTCGTGCAGGATTGAAACTCTTTGGTTGCACTTTCTGAATAAGTATCTCGCGTACTTTGCGCCGGCATCGGACCTGCGCGCTTACGCATTAGCGCTTGCCCCCTCCGGGCGATCACGTTTTCATCGGCTGCGGCCGGAGCGAGCGCCACGTGAACAAGAGGCAGCAGGTCCATTGATCAGTGTGCTCATGCCGGTTTTCAATGCTGCGGAAACGCTTCGAACGGCCGTGGCCTCGATCCTTGCACAGACCTGGTGGAATCTGGAGCTCCTCCTAATCGACGATTGCAGTGCAGATGCGAGCCTGAACATCGCGCAAGAACTCGCATCACAGGATCAGCGTATCAGGGTC
>JBIKKL010000648.1:0-3155 GCA_044360365.1 Burkholderiales bacterium
CTCGCGAACATTGAAGTACACCAGTGCCACGTCGATGTCCGAGAGATCGAATCGACGGCAGAGCAGCGCCGCATAGATCTTGGCCTGGGCCCAGTGGAGCGCTTGCTGGTTGCGAGGGATGTCGGCTAGCGTACCGACGCATGTCTTGATCTCCTCGACCCGTCGCCGCTCGGGATCGAATCCGTCGACGCGTCCGCGCAGCGTGAGCGTCTTGTACGTGCCTTCGACCGGAATTTCGCAGCAATACGATGCCGTGCGCCGCGCTTGCACGATCTTGTGTCCGGTCGTCCCCTGATGTGCCGTAGGCGACGGCGTAAAGCGCAGATCGAGATCCCCCGCTTTCGCTGCGAACTCGCACAGGGCGCGAACCGCGACGCGGAAACCTGGCGTCTTCGTATCCGCGGCAACCCCGTTGGGGTGCAGGATGGGCAGGTCAGTCCCGTCCAACGTCGACTCGCTCCGTCAACGATGCCTGCGTCGGTTCGACGACCTCGTGTACCGGGGCAGCCTTGGCAAGCGCCATCCAGAGACCGAATCCGGGCGTCCGGGCGGAAAAGCGCGCGGGGCGCAGCAGGGAGAACGTACCGTCTTCGGGTGTGCCGGTCAGCGTCCAGATGCCGAAGTCGAGGGGAATCTCGTCGGGCTCGGCGAGACCCTCGGGAAACACGTAGTACGTTTCGCTCGATACGCTTCGGTACGCTTCGCCCTTGCCTGCGTCGCGCAGATCCGCCATCAGATCGGCACGGCTCGCCTTGATCTCGTGGACTGCGGGATGGAGTGCGGATTCGATCGAGCTGTTGCGAATCGAAAAGAGATCGGCTCGGGCCGAACGCCATGACCTGCGGCCGATCCATGCATTTTCGATATCCGCTTCCAGGCCGGGCAGGACGC
Source organism: Burkholderiales bacterium (assembly GCA_044360365.1). Classification (GTDB taxonomy): domain Bacteria; phylum Pseudomonadota; class Gammaproteobacteria; order Burkholderiales; family WYBJ01; genus WYBJ01. The sequence continues at coordinate 892 of JBIKKL010000648.1, forward strand.
CGGATCGCGCTTGCGCCGGGATCGGCGCCGCGTTATCGATGATCGGTGCACGCAACGGGAGCTCGCGCCATACGATGCGCCCTTGCCGATGCAGTTCCAGGCACATGCGAGCGGCGATTCGGTCGTGCAGGCTTGCCGATCTTGCCCGTTGCCTGCGCGCATGTTGAAGCACCTCCAGACCGGCGTCGGTGACGCGGAGCGTTTCGCGGCCGGTCACGTCGCGGATACCTTCCACGCAGCCGGCCGCTATGAGATCGAGCTCGATGCCGTCCCGACATGGCCATCCCGCCGAGCGCCACAAGGCCATGAGGCGCCTCAGATGGATGGGGCGAAGCACGAACGATGGGGCAACGACACTCGGATGATTCATCGTAGCGCTCCGCGTGGTCGATGCGCCGCGTTTAGCTTCAAGTCGCGAACTGACTCGAATTGCGGGCAGGATCGAGCAGACGTATCGGGGCGCCGTCGAGAAAGGCCGCGATGTTTTCCACGACGTCGGTAAATGCGACCTCGTAGAATTCCCGCACGTTGTGGCCCTGGTGCGGCGTGAGCACGACGTTGCGCAAGCTGCGCAGGGGGTGCGCTGCGGGTAAAGGCTCCTGGGCATAGACATCAAGGCCGGCGCCTGCGATGCCTCCGGTGCGCAAAGCGTCGATGAGTGCGGCTTCGTCGACGATCGGACCGCGCGCGACGTTGATCAGGATCGCGCTTGCCTTCATCTTCGCGAGCATCGTGCGGTCGACGATGCCGCGGGAGCGTTCGCCGAGCACGAGATGAACGCTCAGGATGTCACTGCGCGCGAATAGCTCGGCCTTGTCGACACGATGCACGCCCACCGCGGCGGCTGCTTCGCTCGTGAGGTTCGAACTCCATGCAATGACGTCCATGCCGAAGGCCTTCGCGATCGGGACCATGTGACGCCCCTGGCGGCCGAGGCCGAGCAAGCCGAGGGTGCGTCCCGCCAGCGTGATCCCGGCGCTCGTTTGCCAGCCGCCGCGACGCATGCTCTCGTGTTCCTGCGGGATATGACGTGCCACCGAGAGGATCAGGCCCCACGTGAGTTCGCAGGTCGCCTTGCGATAGGTGCCCCGCAGTTCGGTATGCGATACGACGATGCCGCGGCGTATCGCTGCAGCGGCGTCGAGCGGCCGGCAGTAGGGGCCGGTGACGCAGATCATCTTGAGGTTGGGCAGCCGTGCGAGGAGATCGTCGCTGACCGGCATGCGCTCGCGCATCAGGCAGGCGATGTCGAAGGGTTCGAGCACCTTTGCGGCATCCGGGTCGTTCGCGAGGGAGCGGTCGAAGGCCGTGACTTCGCAGCGACCCTCGAGTGATGACCAATCCGCCGACGTCATGGCAAGGTGCAGGTAGTCGTCGAGGATGGCGACCCGGAGCGTCATGCGGCAGCCTCCAGGATCTTCAGAATCTGTTCGGGGGAGGTGATCTTCACCGGATTGGTATGCAGCCAGCGGTCGTGCATGACGGTATTCGCGATGAGTTCGAACCTGTCCGGACCGACGCCTACATCGGCGAGTCGACTCGGCATGCCGAGGTCGACGATCAGCTGCTCCAGGACGTCGGCGGCGTCTTCGTCAGGATGTCCCAGGGCTTGCGCAACCCAACGCTGACGCTCTTCGTTCGCGCGGCGATTGAAACGAAGGACGTGAGGCAGCATCACGCAGGACGTGTAACCGTGCGAGACGCCGCAGGAGCCGCCGAGTACATGTCCGATGGCATGGCTCGCCCCCATCTCGACGCCGCCATGTCGGCCCGCGATGGCGAGCCAGATGCCGTAGAAGCTTTCGAGCCGGGCCTCGATATCGGAGGGATCCTGCTTGGTCCTGAGCAGCGAGCGGCTCAGCAGGTGCAGCGCGTGCCGGTACATGCCGTCGCTGACCGGATTCGACAGCGGCGAGCAGAGCCCTTCCGTCGCATGATCGATCGCGCGCACACCGGTGGACAGCCACACCCAAAGCGGCGTATGCAATGTGGGTAGCGGATCGAATATCACCGACTTCGGGATGAATCGTGGATTGCCGTGACTGAACTTGCGCTTGACGCGCTCGTCGGTGGCGCCGCCGCCGCTGGTGAGTTCGCCGGCCGACAGCGTGGTCGGGATGCAGATCTGCGGCATCGTCGGACCTTCGAACGCGCGCGTGGCGTTCGTGCCGTCGGCATGGACGATGATCCGGTAAGGATCGAAGCCTTCGATCGTGCGGATGTCGTGATGAAGCGCGAGCCGCAGGATCTTGCCGGCTTCGGTG
>JBIKKL010000649.1:0-3150 GCA_044360365.1 Burkholderiales bacterium
CGGCTATGTTTACCTCGGCGAAGCCGATCGCAACGGCGGCGATATTCGGGCGCAGGGTCTGAATTTGAGCCTGGTCGGGCACATCCCGTTGAGCGATCAGTTCAAGCTCTTCGGCAAGGTGGGAACGATCTGGGGCTTTACCCGCACCAGAGCGCCGGCCGGTCAGCCGAGTGGCAATGAGGACAGCTTACGGTTGAGCTACGGGCTCGGCCTGCAGGTCGACGTAAATCGCAATTGGGCGGTACGCGGCGATTGGGATCGTTATCGCTTCGAGTATCCCGACCGCAAGGAAGACGCCGACCTCTACTCGATCGGTCTCGTCTACAAGTTCTAACTTACCGGCACCTGCCGTGCACGACTGCCCCGGATCGCACGTCGGACCGGGGCAGTCGGCGCTTGCGTGCTCGGCCCGGGGCATCGGACGTACACGCTGGGCGAACGATTACTCCCAGAGACGCTCCGGCAACGGCAAGCCAGCGAGGTCTGCCGGCGTCAGCGGATTGTTCGGCGCAATTCCCATGCGCTCCAGCACGGCGACCAGTTGCCGGCTGTGCTGCGCCGAATGCCAGGTGCAGCGCTCGAAGACGCGGTGTGCGCCCGTATCGCCATAGTACGTCTGCAGCGTCTTCTCCAGCTTGCGGTCGTCGAGGTCGCGCCACCAGGCTTCGTAGCGCTTCCACACGCTCTCGCCGTAGCGCGCGATGTCGTCGCCGGTTTTCATCGTCTCGGGCGGTTCGTTGTCCGCGATGCGCTGGCCGTATTCGGCGCCGTCCCAGGTTTCGAGGAAGGCTTCCCCGATGCGGAAGATGTGATAGCACAGCGTGCGGATCACGCGCTCCCGATTTGGAATCACGCGCTCGTGGAGCTTGTCATCAGGGAACTGACGGGCGTAGCGCTGGGCGGCCGAGAACACCATCTCGTATTTGCGGTAGAGCTGCTCGGGCGAGAGGCGTTCGGTGTTGCCGAGATCGATGCCTGCGAGTTTCGCGAAGGGTTCGATCATCTGCCCCATCGCGTACTGATCGCCCTTGGCGAGGACGGGGACGCGGCGCAGGCCGTACTTGTTCTGCAGCAGTTCGCGGCCACCGGCGTCGTTCAGGACGTCGATCACCACCAGGTCGATGTGTTTCGAAAGAAACTCTTTCGTTCGGAGGCAGCTGCTTCACCCAGGCTGGGTGAAGTACAGGAACGTGTCGTCGGAATAGTTCATCGTCCACTCCAGTGGGCTTGCGGGAATCGGCAGTCTACCGTGTTCTCGACGCGGCGGGGATTGCTCGATGGGCGGCGGACGACCGATCGTCGCTTCGAACCCGGACAGGCCGCCGGTTGTAGCGTCGCCGTCAGGAAGCCTCGATCACGCGTCGCTTCGAACCGGCGATGATTCTATTGTGGCTTGATGCCGGCGGTCGCGACGACCTTTCCCCAACGCGAGGTTTCCGTCCTGTGGTACTCAGCGAACTCGGCCGGCGTACCCGCGCCGGTTACCATCGTGTGCTTGCGAAAGTACGCCTGCGTCTGAGGGTTGCTCAGATAGCGGTTCGCGGCCTCGTTCCAGCGTTGCACAAGTGCCGGCGGCAAGTTTTTCGGTCCGTAGATCGCGTACCAGGTGGCGGCTTCGAAGCCCGGCACGCCGGCCTCCGCCACGGTCGGAAGTTCGGGCGCCTCCTCCAGTCGTTTTGCACCGCTGGTCGCGATGCCGCGCAATCGGCCTGCCTTCATGAGCGGCAGGATCGTGCTCGCTGCATTGAAGAACATCTTGACCTGCCCGCTCATGAGATCCGTCACCGCCGGGCCGCCGCCCTTGTAGGGCACGTGCAGGAGGTCGACCTGCGCCATCGACTTGAACATCTCCAGGATGAGGTGATTCGTGCTGCCCGTGCCCGAGGAGGCCGCGGCGATCTGGCCGGGCTGGGACTTCGCCAGCGCGATGAGTTCCTTGACCGTCTTGGGCGGAAAAGGCGGATGCAGCGCAAGGATCGATGAACTGGTCGTCGCGAGTGCGATCGGGGTCAGGTCGCGCAGTGTGTCGAAACGCAGCTTCTGGTACATGCTGGGCATGATCGCGATGGCGGAACTCGTGCACAGCATGGTGTAGCCATCGGCTTCGGCCCGGGCGACGATTTCCGTTCCGATCGTCGTCCCGGCGCCGGCGCGGTTGTCGACGACCACCTGCTGGCTCCAGATTTCCGTCAGCCCGGCAGCGACCGAGCGGGCAACCAGATCCACCGATCCGCCGGGCGCGAATGGATTGACGAGCCGAACCGGACGCGACGGGAAATCCTTCTGCGCATGTGCCGGCGCCGCTACGCACATCGGCAGCGCGACAACCCACACGCAACACAGCGCGCGCACGCGCGAGCGATGAATCCTCATGACCTCCTCCTGGCATACCTGTGTTCGCCGTCAGTATCCTCCCGTGCGGGAGCGTGGGTCAATCCAGTGGGTTCGTCGGAGTCGCGAAGACGCGGCCTTCGACCGGCTGCGAGCCTGACGCGCCCGTCGGTCCTGCTCGTTGCTTCCTTGTTTTCATCCGATGCTGCCAGCACAGACTGGGCTGAGGTAGGATTCGCATCCTGTCGGACGTCTTTCGGTGGACGTCGCGTGTCAACGGCAGGCGTCGCCGCCATGGGCCATACGCCATCGCGGCGATTCATCGCAAGGAGGAGAGACATGATTCGAGGAATGCTGCTTGTCATGGCGGTGTTTGCCGCTGCGGGTGCATCTGCGCAGAGCGCGTATCCCGACAAGCCGATACGCTGGATCATTCCCTATGCGCCCGGCGGCGGTACCGACGCGATCGTGAGGCCGATCTCCATCAAGGCGTCCGAACTGCTCGGTCAAACCGTGGTGTACGACAATCGCGGCGGCGCGGGAGGGCTCATCGCAGCAGAGCTGGTGGCGCGCGCAGCACCGGATGGCTACACGTTCCTCGTCGCGGCGCCGAATACGCAGGTGTTTCCGAAGCTGCTGAACAAGAAGGTCGCGTTCGATCCGGTCGACGATTTCGACTTCATCACGAAGTTTGACTACACGCCGAACGTGCTGGTGGCACATCCGAGCTTCGCGCCGAACACGGCCAGGGAAATGATCGCGTATGCGAAGGCCAACCCGGGCAAGCTGAATTTCGCCTCGTCGGGTGCCGGATCGGGC
>JBIKKL010000086.1:0-11444 GCA_044360365.1 Burkholderiales bacterium
GGCGATTTATGCTAGCGCCTTGACATGCTCTCGGGGCGAGGGCGGCAGGAGCGCATCGAGTGGATCACGTGCACATGTTCATGCGTGCCGCGAAGGAGGCGGGTGCCCTCTCGTCCGACGTCCTGGTCATGGCGCAATGGAGCGAAGCCGACTGGATGTCGCTCCTTTCGCGGACGCAGCATCGATCGGTCAGCGCCAACGAGATCATCATTGCTCGCGGTTCGGAGGAGCGCGCTCTCTACTTCACGGCCGCCGGAGAATTCGAAGTCGGGGGGGCGTATGTCGGGGGCGCCAGCCTGGCCTGGCTTGCCCGCATTCCACCCGGCAGCGTGTTCGGCGAACAATCCTTCTTCGATGGGCTGCCGCGCTCGGCCAACGTCTGGGCGCACGCCGACGGCGAACTGCTCGTGCTCACCTTCGACGCCTATACGCAGTTCGCCGACGATGAGCCGAATCTCGCCCGCGATCTGGTCTTCTCGCTTGCGCGCATCCTGTCGTTGAGGCTGCGCAACACCACGGTGCGCGTGCACTGATTCCGGCTCGTTCCTGCCCGTCGCTCAGAGGAAGATGCAGCCCTCGAGGTGACCGGCAAGTTCCTTCTCGGGCAGCTTGGTGTAATCCTTCTCGATCGAATCGGAAACCCGCTGCTTCACGTGCGCATCGAGGTGCTGATTGAGCAGGCCCATGAAATGCGGCGAAGCAATGAGGATCAGGCGCTGGTATGCATTGCTCGTGCGGCCGTGATCGAGTTCCCTCGCCACTTCGAGCGCAAAGCGATCCGCCTCGACTTCCTTCGGCGTTTTCGAAGGGACGTATGCACCGCGACCATTTCCCCGGCTTTGCGCATGGCCCGGGCGATCCGTGACGAGATCGACGCCTTTCTCGCGACTCGCCGCGTGCTCCATCGTCTTGACGCGGGCAAGTCCCTTCTTGGGCCCTTCGTTGGCGTACACGCTGGCGGCAGATGCGTTTGCCACCAGGATCCACGTGGTCGTCGTCATGCGAACCTCCTCGGTGTCTGCGGGTTGCGAAGTCGAACTACAGGGACCAGTTCGAAGTGAAACGATTTCGAGAGTAGTGCAAGCTTAACTGGGCAGGCGGTGCGGCGTCTTGATTGAGATCAGTGCGTCGATCCGCGCGGAATGGTCACACGAGCTTCCAATCCTCCGCCTGCACGGGGCAGCAGGTCGATACTTGCTCCGTGAGCCTTCGCGATCCTTTGGACGATGGCAAGTCCCAGGCCCGAGCCCTTCGCATTGCTTCGAGACGATTCCATCCGTGTGAACGGCTGCAGCATGCGTTCGACCGCATCCGGCGGGATGCCCGGGCCGCGATCGAGGACACTGACGACGACATTGCCTGCATCGTGCCGGGTTTCGACTTCAACCGGCGAACCGGCGTAACGAAGCGCGTTGTCCACGAGGTTGAGCACCAGTCGCTGCATGGCAAGCGGACGCAGCGGCAGCACGGGCACGTTGCCGAGATGGGCACTGACGGGGCGCTGGCGCCGGACGTAGCGATCGACGACGCTCGCTATGATCGCATCGAGATCGCCGTTCGGCTCGATCGCTTCGCCCGCTGTGTCACGGGCGAAGTCGAGAAACTGGTCGATGATGGCGTCCATGTCCTCGACGTCCTGCACCATGCCTTCGACCATGGCCTGGTCGGGCCCTTCGAGCATTTCGATCGCCAGCCGCAGGCGCGAAAGCGGCGTGCGCAGATCGTGCGAGACGCCGGCCAACAGCAGCGCCCGTTCGGCTTCGGCCTGCTGCAGGGAAGCGGTCATGCCGTTGAAGGCCCGGGCCAGCGTCCGCAGTTCGGTGGCCCCGGCTTCGTTCAGGGGCTGCGGCCGTTCGCCCTGCGCGAGTTGCGCGGCGGCACCGGTGAGCGCGCGCAGCGGTTCGTTGATCCGCGAGACGATGAACCATGCACCGATCAGTGCCAGTGCCCCCGCGAGTGCACTCCAGCCGAGCCATTCCCAGGGCAACTGGCGTTCGATCCCCTCCCGGGGCAGGGCGAGCCAGTATTCTTCGCCGTCGATGCGAAAACTCACCAGCAGACCGGAGAGCCCTTCCTGCTCCAGTTTCAACTGCGTGGATGCTCCGAGGACAGCGCGTACTTCGCGGGTGATTTCCTGCAGGCGTGCGGAATCGGGCAGGTCGACGACGGGCTCCTCGTCGCCGGCCGGATAGATGCGAATGCCTTCATGCTGCGAGAGGTAGCGCAGCAGTTCGATCCGCTTCTCGGGGGCCGCGGTGACGAGGGCGGCTCGGGTGAGGTTCACCACACTCGCGACCTGCTGGGCGATGGCACGGGCGCGCGGTTGCCGCTCGGTGGCATCCAGAATCGCGAGCCATGCGGCAAGGCTCGCGAGCAGCAGCAGTCCGATGAGCAGAAACGTACGCCACAGCAGCGATTGCGGGATCAGACGCAGGACCGGAGTCATCGGCTGTGGCGGCGGCGCAATGTCAGCCCTTGGCGGCTTTGTCGTCGCGCTTCTTGCCGTCAGGGACGAAGACGTAGCCGAATCCCCATACGGTCTGGATGTAGGCGGGGCGGGCCGGATCGGGTTCGATCAGTCGGCGCAGCCGCGAGATCTGGACGTCGATGGAGCGATCGAATGCCTCGAATTCCCGTCCGCGGGCGAGTTCCATCAGTTTGTCGCGCGACAAGGGCGTTCTTGCATGAGTCGCCAGTACCTTGAGCAGGGCGAATTCTCCGGTGGTCAACGGAATTTCTTCCTTTGCGCGCATGAGGGTGCGCGTGCCGAGGTCGAAACTGAATGAGCCGAACTCGATGATTTCGGTATCCTGCGCTGGGGCGCCTGGGGGCGGGACGGGCTGGCGCCGCCGCAGGACGGCATGAATGCGCGCAACGAGTTCGCGCGGATTGAAAGGCTTGGGCAGGTAGTCGTCCGCGCCCATCTCCAGTCCGACGATCCGATCGACCTCGTCGCCCTTCGCCGTCAGCATGATGATGGGAATGGCATTGCTCGATGCGCGCAGTCGGCGGCAGATTGCGAGCCCGTCCTCGCCGGGAAGCATCAGGTCGAGGACGAGCAGATCGAACAGTTCGCGGTTGAGCAGCCGGTCCATCGCGCCGCCGTCGATGGCGGTCTGGATGGCGAAACCCTGGTCGGTAAGATAGCGGTGCAGGAGGTCCCGCAGGCGCAGGTCGTCGTCGACGACGAGGATCTTGGTTCGCTTGTCTGCCATGGCGTCTTGCTTTTGCTCGGTTGTCGACCATGCTGAGTAGGGCGGATGCCTGGTGTCCTGTGTCGGAGATTCGTGCTATGAAAGCGCCGAGAATCGACGCCATACGGTGTCGGAAATCCTCGCCAGATGTTCAACCTGGCTGCGGTTTCCTTCGCGTCTGGCGCCGATTTCGACACTTTTCCCACGCATGGGATCGATCGTAGCGACTCGCACTTCTGCTACGAATCTCCGACACAGGACACTAGGCAATCGCGTGCCGTTGCCGTGTAAGAGTGTATTGCATCGATCTGGCGCCTAACAAACTGTTACAGAGTTCCGGGTGCCCTGGGTATCTGCGTCGGTGTGAGTGCAGTATGCTTTCATCGTGCCTCATGGGTGATTTTCCGGGGGTGGTGTGGCGGGGGCGTCGGGCCCGAGGCGAGCGGATCGAGCAGATGATCCCGACACAGCGGCTGGGTGTTTTCTGGAGACCGAGCGATGATGCTCAGACGAGCAGTGCGGCAATGGATACTCGCGATGGCGGCGGTGCTGGCATGGGCCCCGCTGCACGCGCAGGCCCAATCCGACTTCCTTCGCCACGGGCTGTCGGTACAGCAGGGCGGTCAGCGCGGCGAGCGCAGTGACCGCGGAGACTATCGAGATGACCGACGGCGCTCGCGCGACGAGAGCCAGCAACGCCAGCAGTACGATCGCGGCGGCTCGTTGACGCCCGACGAGCGTCGCGACCTCAATCGAGACCTGCAGCGCGCCAACCGGGAGTTCTACCGCAAGGGACGCGAACGCTGATGCGCGCGTTCGGTCGCCGCACCGTCGATTCGGGCTACGTACGGCACGTCGTATTCGCCCTTTGCATCGTGCTGCACGCGCTAGCGGCTACCGCCAAGCCGATGGGGCCGCTGGAAGCACGCCATCTGCTGGTCCGTACAGGTTTCGCGGCCCTGCCGGCGGAAATGGATAGCTACGCCGGGCTGACCCGGGTCGAGGCCGTCGAGCGCCTGCTCTCGCAGGTGCGGACCGAACCTTTGACGCGTCCGCCCGAGGCGCTCGATCAGTGGACGCCCCGATCGCTCTTTCGGGGTTGGTCGGAGGAGGAGCGGCGCACCTGGCTGCGGCATACCATCCGGCAAGGCCAGGAACTGCGCGTCTGGTGGTTCGAGGAAATGCTTCTGACGCCGACGCCATTCACCGAGCGCATGACGCTTTTCTGGCACAACCACTTTGTGTCCAGTTTGCAGAAGGTGCGCCCGACGCGATTGATGTACCGGCAGAATCTGTTGCTGCGCAAGCATGCCCTCGGGAACTTTCGCGAGCTGCTGCATGCGATGGCCCGCGATCCGGCGATGGTCGTCTACCTCGACAATGCCTCGAATCGCAAGGGGCAGCCGAACGAGAACTTCGCGCGCGAACTGCTGGAGCTGTTCACGCTCGGAGAAGGCCAGTACGGCGAACAGGACGTCAAGGAAGCCGCGCGAGCGTTTACCGGGTGGGGCATCGACGGCGAAACGGGCGAGTTCGTTTTCCGACCCGCGCAGCACGACTTCGGCATCAAGACCATCCTCGGGCGCAGCGATGTCTTCGACGGAGGCGACGTGCTCGATCTGCTGCTCGAGCGCACGGAAACCGCAGAGACCATCGTGCGCAAGCTCTGGCGGGAGTTCGTTTCTCCGACACCGTACGAAAAGGAAGTCGCGCGTATCGCTGCGGAGTTCCGCAAGAGCGGCTACGACATCCGGGTTCCCGTGAGGCTGCTCCTCGTTTCGGACGCCTTCTACGCGACTTCGAATCGCGCGAGTCTCGTCAAGTCGCCGATCGATCTGCTCGTCGGCACGCTGCGCCAGTTCAAGTTCGAAGTGGACGATGCGTATCCGTTCGTGGTCATGAGCCGTCAGCTCGGTCAGGATTTGATGGCGCCGCCCAACGTCAAGGGCTGGGCCGGCGGCGAGCAGTGGATCAATGCGGGGACGTTGCTGACCCGCAGGCAGATCCTCGAGCGTCTCTTTCGCCTCGTCGAGCCGCCTGCGGCCGGGTCGATGATGGCTGCCTCGAATAATCAACGATCCGTCGGCGCGGCCCCGAACCAGGAGAACCGGTTTCGCAGGGCCATGCAGAACGTGTGGTTCGACGAAGCGGCGTTCGGCACGTCGATCGCCACGAACGACCAGGCGCCGCTCGTGCGCTTGCTGCTGCCCCAGCAACCGGTGCATCCGGTCGCTGCGCAGGACCGTCTTGGATTGATCCGCAAGCTCACGCTCGATCCGGCGTATCAGCTCAAGTAGGCACGCCGGCGATGACGAGGAGGCCGACATGGACCGACGCCATTTTCTGAGAGCCCTGGCGGTACTGCCGGGATTGAACGCCGCAGGCGCATTCGCCGCCCGTACTCAGGCGCCAGTTCCGTCTGGCTATCGCAACCTGCTCGTCCTGATCGAACTCAAGGGCGGCAACGACGGGTTGAACACGGTCGTTCCCTACACGGACGAGGATTACTACGAGTTGCGACCGCGGATCGCCATTGATCGCGATCAGGTCCTGCAGCTCGACGAGCGTGCCGGCCTGCATCCTGCGCTCAAGCCGCTGCTGCCGCTTTGGCAGGCCAATCAACTCGCGATCGTTCAGGGCCTCGGCTACGCAGCACCCAATCTGTCGCATTTTCGGTCGATCGAGATCTGGGATACTGCCTGTCGCTCGGACGAATTTCTTGCGCAGGGGTGGCTCAACCGAGTGTTCGTTGCCGTACCGGCTCCGAAAGCCTTCGCGGCGGATGCCGTCGTCGTCGGTACGCACGATCTCGGACCTTTCGCGGGCGGCGGGCCGCGCGTCATCGCGCTCGCCAACACGGAGCGGTTCCTGCAGCAGTCGCGGCTGGTCCAGCCCGTGCAGCATGCGGGAAGCGCTGCGTTGCGGCACATCCTGAACGTCGAACGCGATATCGCGCAGGCTGCCAGCGGGCTGCATTCGGGCCATGTCTTTCGCACGCAGTTTCCGGCGACGGCCTTCGGCAACGCGATCCGAACGGCGAGCCAGGTCATCGCCTCGCGCGCCGGTGTTGCGGTCGTGAAGCTGTCGCTCGACGGTTTCGATACGCACAGCAACCAGCCTGCACGCCATACCCGGTTGTTGCAGAACCTGGGCGAAGGACTCATCGCGTTGTCGCACGCGCTCCAGGAGCTGGGGCGCTGGGATTCCACTCTCGTCATGACCTATGCCGAGTTCGGCCGCCGCGCACGCCAGAATCAGAGCGCCGGCACGGATCACGGGACGGCGAACGTGCATTTCGTGACCGGCGGCAAGGTCAAAGGCGGGCTTTACGGCGTGCCGCCGGTACTCGATCGTCTCGACGGCAACGGCAATCTTCCGTTTGGCGTCGACTTTCGGGAACTCTATGCGACCGTGATCGAGCGCTGGTGGGGGCTCGACAGTGTTGCGGCACTGCGCGGGCGCTTCAAACCCATCGAGCTGCTCAAGGTCTGAACGCCTCCCCGAGGCGGCACGTCCCCGCGGGGGCAGCGCCGGCCGCGCGAATTGCGAGGTCTTCTCGAGAGGCTCATCTGATGAGCTTCCCACCTTCCATACTGCATCCCATACGATGCCGAACGGGAGCGGGAAGTGAATCGAAGCGAAATCGCAGTGACGGTGCTGGGGCTGATCGCCACGTTCCTCATGCCGTGGCCGGGGGCGCAATCATCAACGCAAGCCGGGCATGCGGTGCATACCGAGGTAAAGCCGGTTTATTGCGTACCGGCTGTTTCGCCTTCGGGGCCTACCGATCCACACGCGAGCCGGGTTCGCGCCGCTTCGGAGCGCCCGTCGGGCCGCGGTTAGCGTGCAGAGACCGACGACCTGCAGGCGTGGGTGGACACTAGCTGGCCAGCGGTTGCGAAGCCGGTCGGTTTCCGTAGTGGCGGGACTTCACCACGCGCGCAATCCAGTGCAGGGTCTCTTCAATGCTCATCGGGGATACGAAATATTCCCCTTGTGCAAAGTCAAAGCCGTCGCGGCGCAGTACGCCCAGATCTGCGCCGGGTTGAACGTCCACCGCGCACGCAGCCATGCCGTGCTTTCCAGCCGCGCTTAGCAACGATGCGATGCGATCTGCCTGCTGCGCGTCGGCAGCTTGCTGCGGGCTGCGGCCTCGGCGCAGCTTGATTTCCGAGAAGTGGGCGTACACCGGATCGGTCAACGCTGCCACGTTCGAGTCTTCGCGCAATACGAGCCGATATCCGCGCAATTTCAGACGTGCGAGATTGTCGGCCACGATGTGATCGGTGACGACGTCGCTGCCGGCGCTGACCTCGAGGCTGAGATCGGACGAGGTGATCCCCAGCGTTCGTACGTAGGCATCGAGGCTCGCTGCATCGCTGCTCTCGGAGAGCACTTCGATCCCGATGCCCACTGCCACGGCTGCATCGAGATCCCAGTCTCTGAGCTGGCGTACAAGTTCGGCGGCATCGCGCAGCACGCTGGCGGTCATCACGCGCTGTGCGCCAAGTTGCGCAACGGCATGGCTGAAGCGTTCTGCGGGTACGGCCCCGAATGTCGGATGCGCAATGTAAGGGATGGCTTCGCAGCAGGCGGGGTGTCCGGTGTCCAGGTCGATTCTGGGCATGAATCGAGCCCGCACGGCGCCGGAGCGCAGGCATTCGCTCAGTTCTTCCCTGCTGATGGCCTGGGGGCGGGCGACGGCGTTGTTCGACGCGAGCGCGAACTGCCGCAGGAGGGTGCCCATCTCTTCGGCGCTGATCGGCTTGCGCAGCACGTCGATCAGGCGCAGTTCGGCCTCGCGCGCGCGCATGCGCAGTTCATCGAAGGCCCCCTTGCGATTCGTGAGCAGCAGGGCGCCTGCAACCGGATACTGTTCGGTCAGCGCCTTGAGCGATGCGAAAGCAGGCTCGGGCATCAGGTCGGGGTCGGCGACCGCGATCCATTCCGGGTAGCGCCCTCTTCCCAGTACCCGCGCGGCGTCGGCAATGTCGACGGCTTCGGCAACATGATCGGCACCCGCTGCACGAATCAATCGGCAGAGCGAGCGACGCTGGAATTTGGTGCTTTCGATGACCAGCACCCCAAGGGCGCCGGATTTCGACTGCATCGACTTCTTCGAAGGCATGGGACTCTTGACGGCAAATTGCCTCCTGGCGGACGTCGGTCGACGCAGTGGGGTTCTAGTGACCCTTGGCGGCGAGGTGTCTCGATCCGGTTCGTCTCGATCCGGATTGATTCAAGGTTACGGCGAGGCCCACCGCGTCTTGAGCCATTGTTTGAATAACTTCGCGAAAAAACTCACGAAACGCTGCAGACACTGCACTGAGTGCATCGCGCGGGTACCTGCTGTGATGGGGCAGCTATGCGGCCGGCGGTACCCTTGCTTCCGTCATCGGTCGGGACGCATCCGACGTCGTTTCGATGCAGCGAAGCCAAATGGCGTTTACAGCGCCTCGATGACGGCTTCGGTGACCAGCGCCGTGGTTGCTTCGCCGCCAAGATCCGGCGTGACGATGCGTCGGGCGGTCACGCGCTCGATCGCAGCCATGAGACGTTGCGCGGCCTGAAGTTCGCCGAGGTGTTCGAGCATCATGCAGGCCGTCCAGAACGTGGCGACGGGATTGGCGATGCCTTTGCCGGTGATGTCGAATGCCGAACCGTGGATGGGTTCGAACATCGAGGGAAAACGACGTCCAGGATTCAGGTTCGCCGTGGGTGCAATGCCCAGACTGCCGGACAGGGCTGCGGCGAGGTCCGACAAGATGTCTGCGTGCAAATTGCTTGCGACCACCGTATCGATGCTGCGCGGTCGGGCGACCATGCGCATGGTCATGGCATCGACCAGCTCGCGATCCCAGGTCACGTCCGCATATTCGAGTGCCACTTCCATGAAGATCTCGTCCCAGAGCACCATGCCATGGCGCTGCGCATTCGATTTGGTGACGAGCGTGAGATGCTTGCGGGGTCGCGTGCGTGCGAGCTCGAAGGCGAAACGATGGATGCGCGTGACGCCGGCCCGCGTGAAGATGGATACCTCCGTGGCCACTTCCTCCGGGAGCCCTCGGTGCGCGCGCCCGCCATGGCCCGAATACTCGCCCTCGGAGTTTTCGCGGATGATGACCCAGTCGAGATCACCGGGATGCTTCAGACGCAACGGGCTTTCGACGCCCGGAAGCACTCGTGCCGGGCGCACGTTGGCATACTGATCGAATCCCTGGCAGATTGGCAGGCGCAATCCCCAGAGCGATACGTGGTCGGCCACCTTCGGCGAGCCGACCGCACCGAAGAAGATCGCATCGAATGTCTTCAGTTCGTCGAGGCCTCCTTGCGGAATGTACTCGCCTTGCGCCAGGAACCGGTCGCTGTCCCAGTCGAAGTGCTTCACCTTCAGTTCGAAGTTCTCCAGTTTCGCCAGCGCGGCCAGGACTTCCAGACCGGCGGCGATCACTTCCTTGCCGATGCCATCGCCGGGTATCGCCGCGATCGAGTATTGCTGCGCCATGAACTGCTCCGCCAGAGAAAACCGCAAGTGTAGTGCAGCTCAGGGACGAGCCGCACTTCAGCGGCGCTGCGACATGCCGTTAGCGCGGAGGACATGATTCGCCTGGCATCTCGATCCGCCCTCGTTCTCGTCATCGAGGACGATGAGATGGCGCGACTGCTCGTCCATCAGGCGCGCGAGCACGCGGGTCTCGAAGTCGTCGAAGCGCCCAGCGGCTAATGCGGTCTGTATTCATACCGCTCGCGGAGGAAACCGGTCTGATCGTGCCCATCGGCGACTGGGTGCTGGCCGAGGCCTGTCGACAGGCGGCGGCCTGGCAGGCGGCCGGCCTTTCGGTCGGCGGCATTGCCGTCAACATGGCCAGTTCGAGTTTCGGGCAGAAGAACTTCGTCGCCAAGGTGGCTGCCAAGCTGCAGCGCGCCGGTGTGCGGACCGGCGCGATCGAGATCGAGCAGACCGAAAGCATCCTCATGCATGACGCGGAGTCGGCACGCAAGACGCTGCGTGCGCTGAAGGATCTCGGACTGAAGCTCTCCATCGACGACTTCGGCACGGGCTACTCGTCGCTCGCGTACCTGAAGCGCTTTCCGATCGACACGCTCTAGATCGATCGCGCCTTCGTGCGCGACGTCACGGAGAATCCGGAAGACGCCTCCATCGCGACCGCCATTTTCGCCCTTGCATCGGCGCTCGGCTTGATGAGCGTCGTGGCCGAAGGGGTCGAGACCGAGGCGCAGGCTGCTTTCCTGCAGGCCAGGGGCTGCGGCTATCTGCAGGGCTACCTGCTCAGTCGCCCTGTCTGTGCCCACGAGATCGCCGCCATGGCAGGTGAAGCGGCATTGCCGACGATGGCGGCGGCGTAGCCTGCGGCACTTATCGCGCTGTCTGCTCTTCCAGGAACAGCTGCACCTCACGGAACAGCTGCATCCGTTGCTTCTCGGTGAAGAGGATGTGCGTCGCTTCGCCGATCATCACCAGTCGCTTGGTCGGCGCATTCGTCAATGCCGAAAACAGCGCTTGCGCCATGTAGGGCGGCGTGTCCGCGTCCCATTCGCCGACCACGAGCAGGGTGGGCACGCGAATCTCGCCGGCGTCGTATTGCGCCTTGCCCGCAGCCCAGAACTCACGGGTGTCGGCCTGCGATCCCGTCGGGGCACGCACCACTTTGGGTGTCTGCATCGCGCCCCGGGGATCGCTTGCGAACGCGACGTCGACCCAGTGATCGAACCATGCCTCCGGCATGAGATCCGTGTGCCGAACTCCTGGCGGCAGGCCTGTGCCGCGTCGCTTCACGACATCGTCGACGGTCACCGTTCGGTAGGCGCCCAGTGTGCCGCCAGGATCCGTCAGCGATGGCGTGCTGCGTAGCCATCCCGGTGCGAATAGCACGAGCTTTTCGACCTTGTCGTTGTGACCGATCGTATAGGTGGACATGATGCGCGTCCCCCACGAATGCCCGATCAGATGCAGGCGCCCGATCGATCGCTTCTTCAGGATGAAATCGACGGCTGCTCCAACGTCCGAGGCGGCGCAGGGCGTGCGCACGATCGGACCGTTTTCCGAGGCAGGACGATCCATCTGGGGCGGGCGCGTGGAGCGACCGTAACCGCGCACGTTGACGAACCAGACATCCCAGCCGCGCTCGGCGACGTACTGCATCCATGACAGACCGTCGAGTGTCAGATCGAAGCCCGTTTCGCAGGGCGTGGTTGCGCCATGCACGAAGAGGACGACGTTCTGCGGCG
>JBIKKL010000650.1:0-3135 GCA_044360365.1 Burkholderiales bacterium
AGCGCGAACGCCGCCGTCTTGCCGGTGCCGGTCTGGGCCTGCCCCAGGACGTCCCGGCCTTCGAGCAAGGGTGGGATGGTCTGCGCCTGAATGGGGGAGGGCGTCTCGTAGCCGACGTCGTTCAAGGCTCGAAGCAGGGGGGCGGAGAGGCCTAGGGCTTCGAAGGTCGGGGCGACGGCAGTATCGGGATCGGTCATGAAGGGGGCAACGCCGGCAAAAATGGGGCTGCATTGTATCAGTCCGGTGAAACTGATGCTTTGCAACATTACGAGAAGAGGACCTTGGCAGCACTCGCGGCCATCCGTGCATTGCTGTGGCCGACGCCCGGTACGGTCACCAGTCGCCATGCGAGTTCGATGCCTCGCCGCCGGGCTTCCCGTTTGCCGACCTCGAGGAAGTTCAGGCCGCGCGCGAACCGGTGTAGCCCCTGGCGATCGGCGGTTTCGTTGCGTCGAAGTGACGAATGATTCGGGTCGATATCGGCTTCGCCAAGCTGCAGGACGAGCGGACGGCGCAAAAATGCCTGGACCTGAGCTTCGCTGACGGCGGTGTTCTGCAATCCATAGGGGAAAGGCTGATCGGATACGGGCAGGGTATACCACCCGGCATTCGCGGAAATGGCTTGATCCACTCGAGCCGAAGGCGCCAGCAGCAGGAATCGGTGCACGAACTGGGATCCGGCCGAGTGGCCATATAGACTGAACCGTTCTGCGCTGGCCGCGAATCGCGCCTTGACATCGACGAAGACGCGATCCGGGACGGCGAATGCACGTTGTTCCGGGTCGTCAGTGTTCAGCATGCCGCCGTAGTTATACCAATTCGATCCGGGAAACTTTGCGGCGGAAAATTCCGGACATAAAAGCAAAAAGCCATGTGCATCGGCGAGCGGCGCCCAGTCGTCGCGATAGCGGTCGGCGTTTCGCTTCACGCCATGCATGACCATGACGACGCGCCCGTCCGCGCGCCATTGGGCAGGGCGGTGGAAAAAGACTCGCTGGAGCGCATGGGTGGCGCCGGAGGCTTCGGCACGCTCGAACATGCCGCTTTCGCCCGCAGCCGCGCCGAGAACCGGCAGTGGAAAGAGCGCGGCAGCGCCTGTCAGCTTCAGAAACGTACGTCTTGTCATGGTCGACTTTGCATCATGCGATAGCGATACAGCGTGCTGCGTAACTTTCACGGCGTCAAGCCGGGTAGCCGGTCGATCGGGGGGGGGCGATCGAAGGGGGATCGCCTTGCGGTCGGTACCCGCCCGCTCATCGATGCCCTTTGCGCGTCCGCCCCTGTAGAAAAAACGATGGCCCAACCGTAGTTGGGCCATGTTGCTGTTTGGGGTGTGTGCGAGCGTGCCGATGAAGCCGGCCGATCAGTGCGGTTCCGAATACGTCTGAACCGCGTCTGATTGGGTGCTGGCCGTTTCCGCCGGCAGACCGTCTTCGGTCAGGCCATGCGGGTAGTAATCCAACGGCCAGCCGAGTTCGTCGGCATAGAAGTAGAAGTGTGAGTTGGACGTGAAATGCTGGTCGAGCCAATCGAGAAATTGCATGGTTCGCCTCCTTCGAGTCGTCTTGCCTCGTGTAGCCGCACCGCGCGGACCCGAAGTGGGGCAGTCGCTGCAGCGGGCGAAAGGTACGTCCTGCGCAGCGCAATGGAAAGTGAATAAATGCAATGGACGGTATTGCGTTCCCGCAAATGGCATTACGCAGCGCATCATTCGTACGGGCCACGCCGAATGTCTCGGACTTGGCAGGTGCCGATCGCGCGCCGCCGCGGGTATGCCGGCCTCTCTCACGACCTTGCTCCAACGATCGGTTTCTGCGGGGAAAAGCGCGCTGAACTCCGCGCCGTTTGCGGGTTCGACCTCGATCCCGGGAGTCGTGAGGCCCGGTTTGACATCCGGAGCGGCGAGCACCTCCATCAAGTCCGTCTCGGGGTCGCGTCGAGCCTCTGCAGAACATGCGTCATGATGGACGCAGTGTCCGGCAGAATCGAGAATGGCACGAATGACGGCCCAGGGGCTGCGAGGAGGGATTGCATGACCGCGACGTACCGACCCACCGACGCGAATGCGGCATCGACGCCGGTTCGCACAGCATCCCGCGTCATCGATGCGCACGTGCATTGGTATCCGCAGGCCTTCGTCGATCTCATGGTGCGACACGGTCCGGAGAACGGCGCCGTATTGAGCGAGGACGCGAAAGGCAACCCGGTCGTGGTCAGCGTGCCCGGATGCACGCAGCGATCGGTCATGCGACGGTCCATGACGGATCTCGATTCGATCATCGCAGCGATGGACGAGCGTCGCGTCGAGGCTTATGCGCTCTCCATGACGAATCCGCTCGTGTACTGGGCGCCGCCCGCCTTCGGCCTGGAACTCGCCGCTGCGCACAACGATGCCTGCGTGAACGCGCATCGCCAGCACCCCGAGCGGTTCTATGGCTGCATCGTCCTGCCGATGCAGGATCTTGCGCTCGCGGCGGCCGAACTGGAGCGCATGGCCAAGCACCCGTGCATGCGGGCGGTATTCATCGCCGAGCACATCCTGGGACGCAATCTGCACGAGAAGCAGTTCTGGCCGATCTACGAACGCGCGCAGGCACTGGGCCTGCCCCTCTTTCTGACGAATCTGTACCCGACCGGTGCGGAACGCATGCAGTACTACTTCATGATCAATACGGTCGGCAATCCGCAGGAGGCGGGCTACGCGGCCGTCAGTCTGGTTTGCGGCGGGGTGCTCGATGCTTTCCCGGCCCTGGATATCTTCCTTCCGCATGCGGGCGGGACGTTCCCCTGGCTGATCGGTCGACTCGACATGGCCTACGACACGGGGGCGGACCTCGGGCCGCTGAAGCAGCGGCCGAGCGCGTATCTGCGCCGCTTCCACTACGATCTGATCACGCACGATCCGCAGCTGATGCGACACCTGATCGATCGGGTCGGCGTCGACCGCATCGTGGCCGGCACCGATTTTCCGCAACGGATGGCGGTCAAGCGCCCGGTCGATTTCGTCGAATCGATTCCCGGCATCACGCCGCAGGAACGCGAGGCGATACTCTGCACGAACCCGGCGCGCCTGCTCGGACTGGATGGTCTGCACGCCTGACCGCGCCACGCGTACTCTGCCGGGCGCGTACGGCA
>JBIKKL010000651.1:0-3124 GCA_044360365.1 Burkholderiales bacterium
GGCTGCGCGACAAGCGCGCCGTCGGGTCACCCCGACACTCGTTCCAGCCCGCAGCTTCATACTGTTCAGAGCAGATCCGTCACGTGAAAAACATCACCCTGTATCCGGATATAGCGTGCTTTAATCGGCACGAGTTCTTCACAGCCGTGGCATAGTTCGTCGGCTCGCCTAAAGACCGGAGCCCGATGGCCGTTACAGACATCGGGGCAGTCCGCCCCCGCTGTGATCCACACTGGCACCGCACTCACCCATGGCCGCACCCGCACCAGCGATCCAAAACGCCCTCCCCCTGGATTCGACGTCGAACCCGACAACGAATACTGGCGGCGCGCGAGCTTCGCTGACCGCTCTGCGTCAAGCAGCTCAGCAGATTTCCTCCAACGACCTTGCATCGATCGAGCGCCTCGCACTGCTTGAACCACTGCGTACGCAGGCGCTCCAGCTGCTTTCGCAGCAGCGGCTGAATTACATCGGCCAGCCCCTGCCGCTTGCCGAGGACGAACGCAGCGCATGGGAGGAGCAAGTCGCCCTTTGGCACGCGTTCTACTTCGGCTTTGCGCTGTGCGCGGATATCACCGAACCGGATCGCGCAGCGATGGTTTGGGCGCGCGCGCTGGATAGCCTCGGGCGGGCGATACGAGAGCACGGCCGTGTGTATCGCGCTGTCCCACCTGCACTCTGGAAGGAGCTGAACAGCTGCTATCGCACGGCGGAAGCCTGCGAAGTCCATGCAACGCCCGTCACGGCAGGCGATATCCCCGGCACCATGCATACCTGCAAGCAGGTTTACTTGGCGACGCTCTTGCACGACGCCGCCAACCTGGCCGCATTGTCGGGTGGACAAATGCGTGTCGTAGAGCGGTGGCTTGCGCGCTGGGTCGATCACGCGGATCTGCTCGCCGACGCCCCCGCCGAAGCCGCCCGATCCCCACTCGCTATCCGGCTCGATGGGGAAACAGGTGCGCGTCATTCGCAGAATCTGCCCAAGGACGAGTACCTGCGATACCTCGATACGAGCGCCCTTGGTCCCCATCTTCGCGGATTGGCGGCAGCGCTGCGCGAGCAGCGCCACCACGCAGATCTCGCGCCGGCACTCGCCGATCTGCCGCGCTCCGACGTCGAACGCCTGCTTACTCATCTCTACGTGCAGTGGTGCAGCGCAGGCACCGGACGCCATGAAGACCGTGACGAATCCAGTGTCCGTGCCCAGGTCGCGACCAACCTGAACGCCGTTCATTTCCAGATCTCGGGCCGGGCATTCCGTCAGCCGGGGATGCGCTACACGCGTGACGAAGAACACGACCTCGCCACTTTCGGGCACATCACCGAGCGCACCGAACAGCGCTTGCTCACGGGGCGCAGCGCAACGCTGGAACCCTGGGAGATCGTGAATCGCGGCGCAGGCGGTTCTCTCGGCATGCGGCGCAAGCCCGATTTGCAGAGCCGCATCGCTCACGGCCAGCTCATCGCGGTGCGTACGTCGAGCGCCATGACGGCGATGCTCGGCGTCATTCAACGCTTGCGCACGGAAAGCGACGGCGGGATGAATGCGGGTATGCGTCTCATTGCCAACGAGGCGCGCGGTGTTGCCGTTCGAATACCGTCGAGCCCGACGCCTGGTTTCGAACGCGCCTTGCTGCTTGCAGCGGACAACGCTCGCAAAGTGCCCGAATCCGTCATCGTGCCCGCAGGCAGTTTCCTTCCGGGCACGATCCTCGAACTGCACGACAAGCGAACCGAGAAGGTGCAGCTTGGCGAAGTGCTCGAGCGCGGGTTCGACTTCGAGCGGCTGACATGCGAGCGGCTGTGAACGGTCGTTTGCGAACGACCGACCGGTTGCGCCCCTTGTGCTCATGCCACGCGCACGCCGTGACGACGCGTCGCGTCCGGTACTGCATCGCGCCGCAGTAAACGACATAAGGGCGACATTGGAAATGCGTTCGGGCGGAATGGACCCAGCGGGCACCGAGCAACGTGTCCGTCAGATTCAGGGAGAAGCGATGCTGCCACGACAGTCCGGAGCCGCTTATCAGCATGTATTGCAGTTCGCCGACGCGGATTCCTGCGTAGCGTGGCTGGAAACCGTGCCGCTGTCGCGCGCCACCGACGCGCACGAGATGGTGACCGCCCAGGTGACGCTCCTGCGCGCCGCGCCGCTCGCGCCGCTCGAAAAGCTGCGCGTGCTCGAACTTCTCTATCAGGCATCGAAGCACCTGCAGTATCAGTTGTCGACGATAGTCGCAGGGCGCGCATTGCCGCTGTCCATCGTCGAGTTTTCCGTATGGAGTTCAATGATCGAGCTCTGGCAAAGGCTGCATGACGCCTACGCCGACGGCCTGCACCACGGCCACGCCGCCGATGCCGAACTCGCAGCGCACGCACCTCTGCTGGGCTTGCGCTGCATCGAGATCACCGGCGCTGCGGTCCGCGAACATCATCGCGTCTATCGCGCCGTGCCTGCCTCGCTCTGGAAGCAGCTGCACGACGCCTATGCCAGCGTGGAACGGCAGGCACTCGCGAATTGCGGCGTCGCAGATCCCCTCAACGATGCGATGCCCGCAAGAACATGTACGGGCGCCTACGCGATGACGCTTCTGGCTCACCTGAGCAATCCCTACACGATGTCGCCGCGGCAGATGCAAGTGACCTACCGCTGGGCCCAGCTTTGGGAATCGCTCGTGAGCGTCCAGGCGAGCCCCGGCGCGCCTGCGCTGACGAGCGCGCTCAGCGTGAACCTGCGAAGTGGCCAGCCCGCCAGTGCCGCGGCTCGCGAGAGCGTCGGCCCGTCGGTGCGCTACATCGTCATGGAGCAGTTGGGGCAAACCTTGCGTAGGGTCCTTGCGCTACTGCGGCAGGGCCACTCCCCCAACGATCTCGGACTCGGCGACGACGTGCGCCAGCCCGGTTGCGAACGTCTGCTCACGCTGCTCTACATCCAGTGGTGCGGCAGCGGCATGCAGCCCTTGTCGGAACTACGCGAGCATGGGGAGGAAATGCGTGCCTGTGTCGGCCTCGGGGTCGTCGCCCGACAGCTCGCCTCGGAGGCCGAGGCATTTCGTTCCGCCGGTGTGTCCGCACGAACCGCCTATGGCCCCCTTACCGAACACTGGAACGCAGTCGGGAT